>DAIMKE010000054.1:5977-13505 GCA_036721875.1 Bradyrhizobium sp.
CCGCCAACAAGACGGCTGCGAAGTAGACAAGCCTCGAAAGGGGAAGAAGAGCGGCCATCCCGGCCGCTCTTCCAGGCTTCACCAGGGTCAAAGTTATGTCTGTCGCGCGTTTGAGGGATTACCGGGGACCGGCGCTGTTCTCGTACGGCTTCCGGCCGTTTTTCTTCTTCGGGTCGATCTATGCCGGCGCCGCCATGCTGGTGTGGCTGCCGGCCTTCTACGGGACGCTGCAACTGGGCACGGCGTTCGCGCCGCAAGACTGGCACGTTCACGAGATGCTGTTCGGATATATCGCCGCCGTCGTCGCCGGCTTCCTGCTGACGGCGGTGCCGAACTGGACCGGCAGGCTGCCGCTGCAGGGCGGGCCGCTCGTGTTGCTGTTCTCGATCTGGGTTGCGGGACGAGTAGCGGTGAGCGTTTCGGCGTGGATCGGCTGGGGCCTCGCAGCGGCGATCGATTCGCTGTTCCTGATCGTGCTTGCGGCGGCAGCGGCGCGCGAGATTATTGCCGGCAGAAAGTGGGGAAACCTCACGATTGTCGTCATTGTCAGCCTGCTGGCCGCTGGAAACATCGCGTTTCACCTGGAGGCGCATTTCGCGGGGCACGCTGAGTACGCAACGCATGGCGGTGTCGCCATGGTGATCGTCCTGATCGCGCTGATCGGTGGACGCATCATTCCGAGTTTCACCCGCAACTGGCTGGCACGGCAGGGGCCGGGCAAAATGCCATCGCCGTTCGGCCGCTTCGACGCCGCCACGATGGCCGTTACCGTGCTCGTGCTCTCGCTGTGGGTGGTGCGACCGCAGGACCGGACCACTGGCGTGCTGCTGATTGCCTGCGGATTGATGCACATCGTTCGCCTGGTGCGCTGGACCGGTTACCGCACGTTCGCGGATCGGCTGGTGCTGATCCTGCACGTCGCCTATGCATTCATCCCCACCGGTTTCATTCTGGCCGCGTTCGCGGCGTTCGATCTGATTGCGCCGGGTGCCGGGATCCACGCATGGACGGGTGGCGCGATCGGCACCATGACGCTCGCGGTGATGAGCCGGGCCACGCTAGGTCATACCGGGCGGCAGCTGAAGGCATCGGCGGCGACGCACCTGATCTATGCATCGGTCCTCGTCGCTGCTCTGGCGAGGGTCTGCGCGGCGCTGGAAGTCGATCATACCCAGGTGCTGCTGACTGTCGCCGGCATTGCCTGGGCTGCGGCATTTCTCGGATTTGCCGCCGCCTATTCGAGGGCGTTTTGCTTGCCGCGCCGCTTCTGACAAGCTCTGAACCTGCCACAAATAGAAGAACAGAGCGTCGCCGTCAGTTCGTTCGACTCCACGTGTGCTTGCAGGGCGGGGACGAATGGTTCGACGGGTTTGCTAACCCGCGATGATCATCCGCCAGATGTATCACCTCGACGCAGTCGGCGTTGAGGCGCTCGTTGTCGACCAGCCGTTCCGCCAGCACCAGCGCCTGCGATGGGCCGTCCGACTGGACGTCAACCTGGCGCTGGAGGCACTTGAAACTATGGCCGTCCGAATTCAGGAGATCCTTGTAGAAGGAGACGCGGTAACTGTTCATCTTGCACTCCGGCATCCGCTCGCGGTTTGCGCTCAGGCGTCCATGTCGGCCAGTCGCTTGCGATTGCGCAGCACGATCTGACGGGCGCTCGAAAATACCAGGACGCCCTGGTCGCTGAGCTGCGAAAGCGTGCGCGACACGGTTTCCAGCGTCAGCCCGAGATAGTCACCGATGTCGCGGCGGCACATCGGAAGCGCCATCATGCCGGCCTTGGCCAGCCTGCGATCCATCTCCAGCAGGAAGGTGGCAACCTTTTCCATCGCGGTCTTGCGGCCGAGAAGCAGCATGTGATCTTCAGCGTGCCGGAGTTCGCTGGCAGTCATAGTCCAGAGATTGTGGGCGACCTTTACATTCGATCCTGCGGCGGCTTCGAGGTTGTGGCGCTTGACCAGCCGTACCGTGGTGTCGACGATGGCTTCGGCAGTCAACCGATGGGCCGATCGGGAATCGAGGCCGAACACGTCACCCGGCAGCAGGAACGCGCCGATCTGGCGGCGCCCGTCATTGAGAAGCTTGTAGGTGCGAACGGCACCACGGATCACCTGATAGACGTATTCGGAAGGCTCGCCTTCGCCGTAAATTTCCTCGTCCTTGCGGTAGGAATACTCGGTGGCGATCACGCCCGCACAGCTGGCGATCAGGCTGAACTGGTCGATGGCGGGCGCAGCCTGGGGGCGGGGGCCGCGGAAAGTCTCGGCTGCCGGGACTGACGGGGTGGTGATCGACTGGGTGAGCATTTGCCATCTCCTCGATGTGGGATGGCCTTGTGTAAGGATGATCGCTGCCGCCCGATATTTCGGTCGATATCCTAAGGGCGCCCCCCTACGGGATCATACGGAGTTGACCATGGCCCCGCTCATCAGGGCTGGCTCGTAGTGCCGTGCGCATCGATGGCGTTTCGAACGCATTCGACCAGATTTTCCTCCAGATTGGGCTTCAACAGGACCTGGCGCACCCCCGCCGAACTGGCCTTTGCGGAGATGTTTTCGTCCGGATACCCCGTGATCATGACGATGGGGGTCGAGACGTCGAGGCGCCGCAGCCGTTGGGCCAGTTCCAGCCCGTCGATGTCGGCCATCTTGTAGTCCACGACGAGGCAATCCGCCCGATGCCGGGTCGAAGAGCCGAGCAAGGCCGATCCGCTGCGGAAAGTCCGGACGTCGAACCCTTCAGTTTCCAGCAGAAATCGCAATGATGTCCGGACGTCGTAGTCGTCATCGACGACATAGATCATCGTTTTCCTGGGCGGAGAGCCTGTACCGCCTTCATTGTCCGGGCTGTTTTGGGCAACAATCATCCAGACAAGCTAGCCGGTTTGCCCGTCACCGAATTGACTTGGCTCAATCTTCGACGATTCCGGCCCGAATCGCGAACCTGACCAGTTCGGAAAGGTTGCCTGCCTGCATCTTGGTCATGACGTTCGCCCGGTAGACCTCGACCGTGCGCGGGCTGATATCGTATTCCCTGGCGATCGTCTTATTGGATTGCCCCGTCACCAGCCCCTGCATCACCTGTCGCTCGCGCTGGGTGAGGCTGGCCACCCGCGCTGCCATGTCCGCCGCGACCGCCTCGCTTTTCGGGCCGCTTTGCTGTTCCGAAAGCGCAGTCTCGATCATCCCGACCAGCCGCTCATCCTCGAACGGCTTCTCGAGAAAATCGAGCGCCCCGAGTTTCATGGCTTCGACAGCGAGCGGCACATCGCCATGACCGGTCATGACGATCACGGGAAGCTTTCGCGCGCCCGAACTTACCCGGCGCAGCAACTCCATCCCGTCAATCCCGGGCATACGCACATCCGTTACCACGCAGCCGGGCTCCAGCTTTGCGAGTTCGTCCAGAAATCCCTGAGCGGAATCGAAAACACGCACATTGAAGCCGGCCGCGCCCAGCAGGAAATCCAGCGAGTCGCGCATCGCCGGATCGTCGTCGACGACATAGACGTTCTTATCCTGCGACATCGATCGTATCCTTGGCAGGCGCAACGGGCAGGGTGAAGCGGAACGTGGCGCCGCCGGCCTCATTCGTTTCAGCCCACATCCGGCCGCCATGCGTTTCGATGATGGTTCGACTGATCGAGAGGCCGACGCCCATGCCGGTTTCCTTGGTGGTGAAAAATGGCCGGAACAGGTTCGCAAGGTCATCGCCGGTGAAACCAGACCCGGTGTCCGAAACGGCGATTTCAATCATGTCGTCTGCGGCCCTGGAGTTTGAGGCTATCAGTTCCCGGTGTGCCGAAGGCGCCATTGCTTCCAGCGCATTTCGGAACAGGTTGACCAGGACCTGCTGAATCTGGACCCTGTCGGCAAGGACCAGATCGCACGACGGATCGAGGTTGAAGCGCAGGATCACGCCCTGTTCCCGGGCGCCGGTAAGGCCGAGCGCGCCAGCCTCTTCGACCATCTTCGAAAGGCTCTCGACGCGTTTCTCGGCTGCATCGCGCGCGACGAAGTTGCGCAGTCGCCGGATGATGTCGCCGGCGCGGATCGCCTGCTCGGCGGCGCGATCCAGAGCTGCTTCGATCTTGGGCACATTCGCATCGGTGCTGCCCGCCAGCAGGCGGCGCGACCCCTTCATGTAGTTGCTGATCGCCGACAAGGGCTGGTTGAGCTCGTGGGCGAGGGCGGATGCCATCTCGCCCATGGCGCTGAGACGGGAGACGTGGACCAGTTCGGATTGCAACTCCTGCAAACGTGCCTGGGTTTGCTGCTGTTCGGTGAGATCGCGGACAAAACCCGTAAAGTACGGCTTCCCACCCGACTGCATCTCGCCGATGGTGAGATGCATCGGAAACGTGGTGCCGTCCTTGCGCATGCCGGTCACGATGCGGCCGATGCCGATAATGCGTCGTTCACCGGTCTTAAGGTAGCGGGCGAGGTAGCCGTCATGGCGGCTGCGATCCGGCTCCGGCATCAGTTCGCTGATATTTTTTCCGATCGCCTCGGGTTCGGTGTAACCGAATTGGCGCGCGGCGGCGCTGGAAAAGAACTGCATGATGCCATGCTCGTCGATCACGATCATCGCATCCGGGATCGTATCCAGGATCGAGCGAAAGTGCCTCTCGCGCGTCCTGACGGCGTCCTCGAGGCGTTTTTCACGGTCGATATCGATCACGACCCCGCTGAGCCGCGCTGGAACGCCCCCAGCGCCGTTGACGACGGCGCCGAGCGCGCGCACCCAATGACCATCCTCCGACCGGGGCAGCCGGTACTGGACGTCGAAATTGCAGCCGGTGTCGACCGACTGCTTCAGGGCCGTCGCCGTGCGATTTCGATCCTGAGGATCCAGCAGGGATAGGAAAAGTTCGTAATCGACGGGCGTATCGGGCGCGACGTCGAAAAGCGCTCGGGTGGTGTTGGACCAGTCCAGATTCCGGGTTGAAAAATCCAGATCCCAGGTGCCGACGCCTGACCGCTCGGCTCCGCTGCGCACATTTTCGTCGAGCGAATCCAGATTCCGGAACGGTCGGTCGGCGTCAATCATGTTTCGCTTTCGAGAGCCTTCTTCCATGCCAGATTATTCGTCCGATCGAGCACGCGAAAGGAGGCGGGACGAATTTGCTATTAGCATCTACCACATTGAAATAGAACGAAATTCGCACGAATTGCGGCGACGTGGCGCGCCGTCGCGAATGCCGCGCCGCGGCGACCTGAAGCTCTTGATCTAGGTCAGTTTCGATCCGCAACGGGTGGTTAGGATGCTGTCTCGTAGCCGAAGCGCCCATTCGGCATTTCCGCCAAGACGTGGAGCAGGTGATGGACTACAAGACTGTGATGGTGGGCTTGGCGCTGGACCAGCCAAACGATGCCTGCCTCAGGGTGGCCGGCGATCTCGGCGAACGGTTCGGCGCGCGGGTTGTCGGCGTTGCGGCCTCGGATCTCAGGCCGCCAATGTATTTTGCGGACGGCGACTTTGCGCAGAAGCTGCTCGAGGAGGAGACGGCCACCGTCCAGGCTCGGTTGTCCGAGCTCGAGGCTGAGTTTCGCACCGCCATCGGGCAGCGCGCCGCGTCGGTGGAGTGGCGTTCGGCACGGGCGCTGCCGGTGCCGTACATGCTGCAGCAGGCGAGGGCTGCCGATATCATCGTGGTCGGCGCACGATCGGAAGCCATGGTCGATCCCTACGCGGCGCCGGATCCAAGCGATCTGGTGATGCAGGCGGGCAGGCCGCTCATCGTCGTGCCGCCAGCCGTGCAGTGGCTGGATTTGAGGAGCGTCCTGGTCGCCTGGAAGGACACACGCGAAGCGCGCCGGGCCGTATTCGACGCGCTGCCGATCCTGGCGGCCGCAAAGGAGGTCACGATCGCGGAAGTTCCCGAGCAGGACACCGATCGCGCTGAGGCAATGTCGCGCGTTGCCGACGTGGCAGCCTGGCTGCGCAGCCATGGCATCGTCGCCCACACGAGCGTTCCCGAAGCGGCCGCGGACGTCAGCGAACAACTCGACAGGATCGCCACCAATGTCGGCGCAGGCGCCGTGGTTGCCGGTGCCTATGGACATTCGCGCTTCCGCGAATGGGTACTCAGTGGTGTAACGCGCCACCTCGCAACCGAATCGCGCCGCTGCGCGCTGTTGTCGCGCTGAGGGGTGGACGACGATGAGGATTAGCCGTGCATAGATTTCTCGAAGCCACCGCCGGGCAATTCATGACGCGCACAGTGAAGACGGTTACCCGCGATACCTCCATGCGCGAACTGCAGAAAATGTTCGATGAGGATGGCTTTAACTATTATCCGGTCCGCGAAGGCGAGGACATCGTCGGCGTCGTCAGCAATTTCGACTTTCTGAAATGCTTCGCTTTCAGCCCTAGTCGCATGGTTCCGGCCTATGACGAATTGCTGTCGCGGACCGTGGCGGACATCATGACGCCAGAATTCATCTATGTCGATCCGGGGACGAAGCTGACGCGGGTATTGCAATTGATGGTGGACCACCGGATGAAGAGCGTCCCCGTGCTGGATGCCAACCAACGGTTGGCAGGGATCATATCACGCGAAGACATCATGCGAGCGGTAACCGAGAGTGCGCGCGCGTAAGCCGACCGCCTAGTCGCTCTTTGCCATCTCGGTATCTTCGGGCGACTGCAGATACATCCCGGACATGACGTCGACCCAGCTCAGATGGTCGTGAACCTTCTTCACGCCGGCAACGTTTTCGGTGGCAACGATAGCCGCCTGCCGGGATTCCTCGTCGGTGATCACGCCGCTGAGATGGACGATGCCGTCGCGCACGATCACATTGAGGCCGAACGGGCTCCAGTCGTGCTTCTCCAGGGCCTGGATGATACGGCCGCGAATATGGTCGTCATCGGCCGTCGGATCGGGAATTTCGCGGGCGAGGCTTGCGACCGCGTGCAACAGATTGGCGCGCGACACGATCCCCACGAGCTTGCCGTCGCGCATCACCGGCATGCGCTTGATGCCGTTGGCTTCCATCGCATTGACGATTTCTTCCAGCGTCGCATCCTCGGCGATGGTGAGCGGATCGTGGGTCATGACCTCGGAGACTTTGCGGCCGTGCTCCCGAACGTATTGGGTCGCGTCGGTGCCCATCAGAAAGCTGAGCCAGCGGCTGCGCTTCTTCTGCGTGCCGATCTCGCCACGACGAATGAAATCGCCTTCCGAGACGATGCCGACGAGCTTGCCTGCGGCATCGACCACCGGAAGCCCGCTGACATGGTGCTGCAGCATGGTGTTGGCAGCTTCGAGAATGGTGGCGTCCGGCCTGACGGTGACAACGGAGCGGGTCATGATCTGATGGGCACGCATGGTGCGATCTCCTGTTCGACGTCGCGAAGGCGGAGCGCTGTGAAATCAGCGCCCCGCCGGTTTCGTTCAGGCAGCGGCTGACTTGATCTCGATCTGCTTGGTCTGCTTCGGAGCCGGCTTCTGCACGGTCACCTTCAGTACACCATTGGCGATTTCAGCCGAGATGTCCTCGACCTTGACTCCGGCGGG
>DAIMKE010000055.1:0-4158 GCA_036721875.1 Bradyrhizobium sp.
CGCCACGAACGCATCGGACCTTTCGTACATCTGCCGTTTGCGCTCGTGCATGTCGGGCGTGACGATCATCTCCTGAACGCGCGTCAGCATGTGTTCCCGGGATCGCAGGAAATCCGGAATGATGCCGGTGACGGCGCCACCGTGATCCAGCGTGGATTTGGCGACCGCGCCCATCAGGCCTACGGAACCGCCGCCATAGACGAGCCGGATATTATTCTCGGCGAAAACCTTTCCCAGCGCGATGGCGGATTCGACGAAGCGGGGGCTGGAGCCGGGCCCCGAGCCGCAATAGACGCAGACAGTTTTGATTTGATCCATGCATGTCATGTGGCACTGCAACCTTGAAACCTCAAGCCTGACGCCGTTGCGGCCGCAGCAGAAATAGGCCCGAAATCAAACCCAACGGGGGAAAGATTTATCTTTCAAGGCTGTACGGCAGAGGTAAACGCTCTATATGACGGGCCTATGTGGATTGCACAAAATTCCCTGAGGGCGATCGGTGCGCCGTTTTGCGTTGGGCGCGACGCAAATGGCTGATCCTGATTCGCACCAGAACGTCCTTGCCAAGCCGCCGGCGAGCGTTTCACCCGACAAGGCAACGCTGGTCGGAACGCTGGTGCACCTGTGGCCCTATATCTGGCCAAGCGATCGCGCGGACCTGAAGATGCGCGTGGTGTGGTCGGTGGTGCTGCTGCTGATCGCGAAGGTCGCGACGCTGACGGTGCCGTTCACCTTCAAATGGGCGATCGACGCGCTCAATGGCACGGGCTCCGCGCCCGTCGAGCCTTCGAACTGGATGCTTTGGCTGATCGCATCGCCACTGCTGATGACCATCAGTTATGGCGTGATGCGCGTGCTGATGGCGGTGCTGACGCAATGGCGCGACGGCATTTTCGCGCGTGTCTCCATGCACGCGGTACGCAAACTTGCCTATATCACCTTCGTTCACATGCACGAGCTGTCGCTGCGCTTTCATCTCGAGCGCAAGACCGGCGGCCTGACGCGCGTGCTGGAGCGCGGCCGCTCCGGCATCGAAGTGATCGTGCGGATGGTGATCCTGCAGTTGATACCGACCATCGTCGAGGTCGCGTTGCTGGCCGCCGTGCTGCTGTGGCAATTCGACTGGCGCTATGTCGTCGCCGTGCTGATCACTGTCGTGGTCTTCATGTTCTTCACTTATCTCGCGACCGAGTGGCGGATCGAGATCCGCCGCAGGATGAACGATTCCGATACCGAGGCGAATACCAAGGCGATCGACTCGCTCTTGAACTACGAGACGGTGAAATACTTCGGCGCCGAAGCGCGCGAGGCGGCGCGCTATGACCATTCGGTGGAACGGTTTGAGAAGGCGAGCGTGAAGACCTATACGTCGCTGGCAATTCTCAACGCCGGACAGGCCGTCATTTTCACAGCCGGCCTGACGGCGACCATGCTGATGTGCGTTTCCGGCATCCGCAACGGCACCCATACGATCGGCGATTTCGTCATGATCAACGCCATGATGATCCAGCTCTACCAGCCGCTGAACTTCATGGGCATGGTCTATCGCGAGATCAAGCAGGCGATCATCGACATCGAGAAGATGTTCGAGGTTCTTTCGCGTAATCCCGAGGTCAAGGATATTCCGGGCGCGGCGCCGCTGGTCGTGACATCGGGCAATGTGCGCTTCGACGACGTGCGCTTTGCCTATGATCCGGAACGGCCGATCCTCAAGGGCCTCAGCTTCGAGGTGCCTGCGGGCAAGACGGTCGCGATCGTCGGTCCCTCCGGCGCCGGCAAGTCGACGATTTCGCGGCTGCTGTTCCGCCTCTACGACGTCTCCGGCGGCAGCATCCTGATCGATGGCCAGGACATCAGGAACGTCACGCAGAACAGCCTGCGTGCCTCCATCGGCATGGTGCCGCAGGACACCGTGCTGTTCAACGACACCATTCGCTACAACATCCGCTACGGCCGCTGGGACGCCAGCGACGCCGAGGTGGAGCAGGCGGCGCAACTCGCGCAGATCGACAGTTTCATCCGCATGTCGCCGAAGGGGTACGAGACCCAGGTCGGCGAGCGCGGGCTGAAGCTGTCCGGGGGCGAGAAGCAGCGTGTGGCGATTGCGCGCACGGTGTTGAAGGCGCCGCCAATCCTGGTGCTCGATGAAGCGACCTCGGCGCTCGACAGCCATACCGAACATGAAATCCAGGAAGCGCTGGAGCGCGTCTCGCGCGGTCGCACCTCGCTGGTGATCGCGCATCGGCTGTCGACCATCGTCGGCGCCGATGAAATTATCGTGCTGGATCAAGGGCGCATCGCCGAGCGCGGCACCCATGCGCGGCTTTTGGCTTCCGGCGGCCTCTATGCCAGTATGTGGAACCGGCAGCGTGAAGCCCAGGAGGCGCGGGAGAAGCTCGCGCAGATCGACGACGGCGCCGAGGCGCCGAACCGCGCCCCGCCGCCTGTCGATGATCCGTTCAATGACCCGGACAAAGATCCGCCCAAGGGCGGACCCAAAGATTCCTTGGCAACCGCCGCGGAATAATCCAAATACAGCGCCACCTCCCGGTAGCCGGGAACGGCCAGACAAACAGCGAGCCTCGATGTCGATTGCGAATTCCATCCGCGCGCAGATTCCGCCTGTTCATCCCGAGGGCTATCCCTTCATTGGTGGTTTTGCGCTGGTCAGCCTGATCCTGTTCTGGATCTGGACGCCGCTGGGCTGGATCGGCTCGCTCCTGACGGTCTGGTGCGCGCTGTTCTTCCGCGATCCCGTGCGCGTGACGCCGGTGCGCGACGGCATCGTGGTGGCGCCGGCCGACGGACGCGTCTCGATGATCGCGCAGGTGCTGCCGCCGGCTGAGCTCGGTCTCGGCGACCGGCCGCTGCCGCGCATCTCGATCTTCATGAGCGTGTTCAACTGTCACGTGAACCGCAGCCCGGTGACGGGCCGCATCGACCGCATCGCGTACCGGCCCGGCACCTTCATCAATGCCGAGCTCGACAAGGCCAGCGAAGACAATGAGCGCAATTCGCTCGTCATCTCCACCGCGAACGGACGGATCGGCGTGGTCCAGATCGCCGGGCTGGTGGCGCGGCGGATTGTCTCATTCGTGCGGGAAGGCCAGGCGATCGGCGCCGGCGAGCGGTTCGGCCTGATCCGTTTCGGCTCGCGCCTGGACGTCTATCTGCCCGAGGGCACGAGGTCGCTGGTTTCCGAGGGGCAGACGGCGATTGCCGGCGAGACCATTCTGGCGGATTTCAACTCCACCGAGCAGGGCCGGACGTATCGCGCCGATTAACCATCGCGATCGTTGAACGATCCGTCTTGCCGCCAATGGCGGAACGGGCCGGCGCTTGCTATATTGTGGCGGCCATGACGCCATTTGATCCCAAATATCCGGAATTGCGCCGCCGCCGGTTTCGTCCGATCCCGGTGCGGATGCTGGTGCCCAACGTCATCACCCTGCTTGCGATCTGCGCGGGTTTGACGGCGATCCGCCTATCGATCGAGGGGCGGATGGAGCTTGCGGTCGCTGCGATCGTGTTCGCGGCCATCCTCGACGGCGTCGATGGCCGGGTCGCGCGCATGATCAAGGGCCAGTCGAAGTTCGGCGCCGAACTCGACAGCCTGGCGGATTTCGTCAATTTCGGCGTTGCACCCGGCCTGATGCTGTATTTCTGGCAGCTTCACGAATTGAACAATGGTGGCTGGATTGCGGCGATGGTGTTCGCGATCGCGGGCGGCCTGCGGTTGGCGCGTTTCAATGCCAGTATCGACGATCCGAACAAGCCGGCCTTTGCGGCGAACTATTTCACCGGCGTGCCGGCGCCGGCCGGCGCCATCCTCGCGATGCTGCCGTTCTATCTGGCGTTCCTGGGCGTCTCGAAGCCGCCGGCCATGCTGACCGCGTTCTACACGCTCCTGATCGCGTTCCTGATGGTGTCGCGTCTGCCGGTATTCTCCGGCAAGACGGTGCGGATGCGGGTGCCGCCGGAAATGGTGCTGCCGGTTTTCGTCTCGGTGGTGTTCTTTGTCGCGCTGCTGATCGGCTACCCCTGGCACATCCTGTCGTTCGGCTCGGTGCTCTATCTCCTGAGCCTGCCGTGGGGCTGGAAGTCCTACCGCGACCATGAGCGCAATGCCGCGGCCGCACAGCCGGCATCTGCGGCGGG
>DAIMKE010000055.1:4168-13436 GCA_036721875.1 Bradyrhizobium sp.
TCGACATCGGCGCCGACGTTCGAGTCCGCTCCGGGTTCACCGGCTCCGGGTTCGCCCGCTCCGAGCGACACCGAGGACGAACGGCCGACGCGCCTGAACTGAGCGACCCGCGTCACTTCCAAAATACCTGCACTCAAGCTGCGATCGAGTTGGGTTCGTCCCCAATCTCGGCTATACGGCTATCGATGCACGGCTTTCAACGACAGCCGGCCCAAGAAAAGACAAGGAGAAAACGCCGTGAACAAAGCCGTTACCGCCCCGCTGCCTGCTTCCGTCCTCGAAGCGCTGGCGCGCTATGACACCCCCACCATCTGCAACGCGATGGAGATCGTGGCGCCGGAGCGACGCCTGATCGGCTACACCACCAAGCCGCTGGTCTGCCCGTTTCCCGATCTGCCGCCGATTGTCGGCTACGCCCGCACCGTGACGATCCGCTCGGTGCTGAAATCCACCCTTCCGGCCGACGAGCAGGCGAAGCGCCGCATCGCCTATTACGAATATGTCGGCACCGGATTCGGTCCGCGCATCACCGTGATCCAGGATATCGACGGTGCCGATGTCGGCTACGGCGCATTCTGGGGCGAGGTGCAGAGCAACGTGCACAAGGCGCTCGGCTGCCTCGGCGTCATCACCGATGGCTCGATCCGTGACATCCCGCAATGGGCGCCGGGCTTCCAGGCGCTGGCCGGCTCGATCGGGCCGTCGCATGCATGGGTCCACGCCGAAAGCTTCGGCGGCGAAGTGCGCGTTGCCGGCATGACGGTTCATTCCGACGATCTGATCCACGCCGACCAGCACGGCGCCATCGTGATCCCGGTCGACATCGCGGCGAAGATTCCGGAGGCCGCCGAACTCTGCGGACGGCGCGAGACGCCGATCCTGGAGATCGCCCGCAGCCCGGACTTCACGCTCGAAAAGCTGAAAGAGGCGTTGAAACGTTCCGCTGAAATCCACTGACAAAAGTCAGGGATACTAAACAGACCAGGGGGAGGCGTGATGAGAGGCTTTTGGGCTGCGCTGTCATTGTTGATCCTGGCCGGCGCTGTGGGCGCGCAGGCACAGACCTTTCCCTCCCGCCCGATCACGCTGATCGTGCCGTTCCCGCCCGGCGGGTCGACCGATGCCGCGGCGCGGATTCTGGCGGAGCGCATGCGCGCATCCCTCGGGCAATCTGTCGTGATCGAAAATGTCGGCGGCGCCGGCGGCAGCATCGCCGTCGGGCGCGTCGCGCGTGCCGCGCCTGACGGCTACACTTTTGACATCGGGCAATGGGATACCCATGTCGGCAGCATCATCTACAAGCTCGACTACGACTTAGAGAAGGATTTCGAGCCGATCGCGCTGGTCTCGAACAATCCGCAGCTCATGGTCGCCAAGAACGACCTGCCGGCGAAAACGCTTGCCGAACTGGTGACGTGGATGAAGGCCAACCCCGGCAAGATCAACTTCGTCAACCAGAACGCGGCGGCGAACGTCACCGGCGTCATGTTCGAGAACCTGACCAAGCAGAAGGTGCAGTTCATTCCCTATCGCGGCGCCGGACCTGCGATGACCGACCTGGTTTCAGGGACGGTCGATCTCCTGGTGGTACAGGGCGCGGTGGCGCTGCCGCAGATCCGCGCCGGCAAGATCAAGGCGCTCGCCAACCTGTCGCCGACGCGATCGGCCTCGATGCCTGACATTCCGACCGCGGATGAGACCGGCGTGCCCGGCCTCTATATGTCGGGCTGGTTCGGCTTCTTTGCGCCGAAGGGAACGCCAAAGGACGTCATCGCGAAGCTCAATGCCGCCACCGTGGAGGCGCTGGCGGATCCGGCGATCCAGAAGCGTTTTACGGAGTTGGGACTGGACGTCGCGCCGCGCGACCAGCAGACGCCGGAGGGACTGGCGGCGTTCCAGAAGGCCGAGATCGCCAAATGGTGGCCGATCATCAAGGCGGCGGGCATCGGCGTTCAGGCGCAGTAGGGCCCGCCTCGGTCGCTTGATCCGATGACGGCTGAGCTTGTCGCGGATTCAGCCAGCACATGATAGTTAGCAAAGAATTGATATCCCGCCACCGGAGATGCCCAGGCAATCCGCCGCCCCCCGGAATTGTACGGCTCCACGACCGCTTATCCTTTACGGCTCTTTAATTGCGCGGTCGTAGGGTCCGTGTTGCGGCTCCGAATGGGAGGCGCGACCGTCCAGGACGGCCGGTAATCCGCGTAAGCGTCGGAGTTCAGAATGGATATCACCACGCTCATTGGCCTGATCGCAGGCGGCATCGTCCTGGTGACGTTGATCCTGATGGGTGGTGACCTCCGGATGTTCTACGACATCCATGCCGTCATCATCATTTTCGGCGGTTCGTTCGCCGCGACCCTGATCCGTTTTCCGCTCAGCGCGATCCTGCACGGCATGCCGCTGGGTGCGAAATTCGCCTTCACCATGAGCCGGCTCTCAGCGCGCGATCTGGTCGACGAACTGGCCCGCATCGCCGAAATCGCGCGCAAGCAGGGGCCGGTCGGCCTGGAAAAAGTCGAGATCGACGAGCCGTTCCTCGCCAAGGGTATCCGCTACGTCGCCGACGGCTACGACCTCGAATTCATCCGCGACAATCTCGAGCGCGATCGCGACAATTTCCTGATGCACCTGAACGAGGGATCGAAGATCTACCGCGCGATCGGCGACTGCGCGCCGGCGTTCGGCATGATCGGCACCCTGATCGGCATGGTGCAGATGTTCTCGAACATGTCGGACCCTTCGAAACTCGGTCCCTTCATGGCGGTGGCGCTGCTGGCGACGCTCTACGGCGCGCTCGTCGCCAACCTGATCTGTCTGCCGATCGCCGACAAGCTGCATGGCAAGCTGATCGACGAGGAGACCAACCGCACGCTGATCATCGACGGCATCCTGATGATCCGCGACTCCAAGAGCCCGGCGCTGGTCAGGGAAATGCTGCTGGCCTACCTGCCCGAAAAACATCGCCACGATGAAGGCGAACTGGCGCCGGCCTGACCGGTGGCGGCATCATGGCGCGGACATAGAGCATGGCCAAGAAGAAACGCGAAGAGGCGCATGGCGGTCACGGCTGGTTCGTGACGTTTGCCGATCTGATGGCGTTGCTGCTGGCGTTCTTCGTGATGCTGGTCGCGTTCTCCACGCAGGATTCCGCCAAATTGAAGATCGTCGCGGGCTCGATGCGCGATGCTTTCGGCGTGCAGACCGAGGTGCGCTATTCCGGCATCGTCGAATCCGACGGTCTGCCGACGCGCCCGAAAATGAAAAACGTCGAGCACATTTCGCCGGAGGAATCATCCGCGACGCCGACGCCGGAGGAAAAGGATCGCACCCGCGAAATCGGCGCCCGTCTGCAGGTCGACCGGGAATTCGCTCTCGCCTCGGCCTCGTTGCGCCAGGCGCTGCAGGACATGCCGGAACTGACCGAAATATCCAAGCACATCATCTTCGAGGAGACCAGCCAGGGCCTCAATCTCGAAATCGTCGATCAGGATGGCCGCTCGATGTTTGCCGACGGCTCCAAGGTACCGTATGACCGGACCCGGCGCCTGATCCAGAAGCTGGCGGTGCCGCTCAAGGCGACGCCGTTGCGCGTCAATATTGTCGGCCATACGGCGGCCGGCTTCGTGCCGGCACGCGGTGACTACGGCGCGTTCGATCTGTCTGCCGACCGGGCCAACGCGGTGCGCCAGATTCTCGAACGCGAGGGTTTGCCGTCGTCCCACATCTTCGCGGTGGGCGGCAAGGCCGACAGCCAGCCGCTGTTTCCGGACGATCCGACCTTGCCGGCCAACCGTCGCGTCACCATTACATTGAGGCGCGAAAATCCGCCGTTACCGCCCGATCTGAAGCCATAACGAGTCAGATTACTATAGTACCACTAGTCTGCTGTGTCCTCTTTATCCCAGTCGCGCCGCGCCTGCGTTGCTAAGCTGTACATTCGATTGACACGCGACGCGGAAGCGCCGATAGCCGCCCGGATCAATTCTACCGCGAGAGCGTTCCTTCTCCGTCATGACCGCCAGCGTCACATCTACCGAAGCACAAGAGGGGCAACCTACCTCGGGCTTCTGGGCCCTGACGTTGGGTAGTATCGGCGTCGTATTCGGCGATATCGGTACCTCGCCACTTTACGCGTTTCGCGAGGCCGCCTCCCATGCCGCGGAGGGCCAGCCGGTATCGCGCATCATCGTGCTCGGCGTGCTCTCGCTGATCCTCTGGTCGCTTTTCATCGTCGTCACCGCCAAATACGTGCTGCTGCTGTTGCGCGCCGACAACAACGGCGAGGGCGGCACGCTATCCCTGATGGCACTGGGGCAACGGGCGCTGGGCCGTCGAAGCTGGCTGTTGCTGGCGCTCGGCGTCGTCGGCGCCTCGATGTTCATCGGCGATTCCATGATCACGCCGGCGATATCGGTGTTGTCGGCGGTCGAGGGTCTCAAACTCGTCACACCGGCTCTCGGACCCTACGTCGTTCCGCTGACCATCTTCATTCTCGTCGTGCTGTTCTCGGTGCAGAGCAGCGGCACCGCGCGTGTCGCCTCGCTGTTCGGGCCGGTGATGGTGGTGTGGTTCGCGACGCTGACGATATTGGGCCTCGTCCACATCAGCGACGATCCTACGGTGCTGTACGCGATCAATCCCTATTATGCGATCCACTTCATGCTTTCCCACGGCGTCATCGGACTGGTGACGATGGGGCTGGTGTTCCTGGCTGTGACCGGCGGCGAGGCGCTCTATGCGGATCTCGGCCATTTCGGCCGCAAGCCGATCCAGGCCGGGTGGTTCTACCTCGTGTTGCCGGCGCTTCTGATCAATTATTTCGGGCAGGGCGCACTGGTATTGTCCGACCCGACGGCGATCGAAAACCCGTTCTACAAGCTGGCCCCCGAAGTCCTGCTGCTGCCGCTGGTGGTGCTGGCGACCGCGGCGACCGTGATCGCGAGCCAGGCGGTGATCACCGGCGCCTATTCGCTGATCCGCCAGGCGGTGCAGCTCGGCCTGCTGCCTCGCTTCGAGGTGCGCTACACTTCCGAAACCCACGCCGGTCAGATCTACCTGCCGCGCGTCAACCGGCTCCTGCTGATCGGGGTTGTCCTGCTGGTGCTGCTGTTCCGCACCTCGAGCGGCCTGGCATCGGCCTATGGCATCGCCGTTTCCACGACCATGGTCGTCGACGGCATCATGGGCTTCGTCGTGATCTGGAAATTGTGGAACTGGAAGGCGGCGACCGCGGCGGCCGTGATCCTGCCCTTCGTCGTCGTCGACATGAGCTTCTTTGTCGCCAATCTGCTCAAGCTGCTGGATGGCGCCTGGCTGCCACTGCTGTTCGGCATGGTGGTGGCGGTGATGATCTGGACCTGGCGGCGCGGCGCGGCGATCCTGGTGGCGAAGACGCGGCGTATCGAGGTGCCGCTGACCGACTTGATCAAGAGCCTGGAAAAGCGTCCGCCCCATATCGTCAAGGGCACGGCGGTGTTCCTGACCTCCGATCCGGCCTTCGTGCCTACCGCGCTGATGCACAATCTCAAGCACAACAAGGTGCTCCACGAACAAAATGTGATCCTGACCATCGAAACCGCCCAGACGCCGCGCGTCGACCCGGCGGAGCGCGTCAAGATGGAAACGATCAGCGAGAAATTCTCCACCGTGCGGCTGCGGTTCGGCTTCATGGAGTCGCCGAATGTGCCCAAGGCGCTGGTGATCGCGCGCAAGCTCGGCTGGCAGTTCGATATCATGGCGACCTCGTTCTTCGTGTCGCGGCGGTCGCTCAAGCCCTCGGCGCAGTCAGGCATGCCGCTATGGCAGGATCACCTGTTCATCGCGATGAGCCGGTCGGCGAACGATGCCACCGACTACTTCCAGATTCCCACCGGGCGCGTGGTGGAAGTTGGAACTCAAGTTACCATTTAGGTAACCATATGATTCTCTTGTAGAATATGGCGCGCTTCTTTTCTGCTATCCATGCGGGCGGCGCATAGCGGAGGCCTGAATTCCGGCTAACCCGGGAAGGCACGCCGGGAGTATACGCCTCGGCCTCTGCATTGTGCAGTGCGGCAAAGGACCGAGGCCCCATCCCATGTCAGTCCAGTTTGCGGTCACCGCGGCGGAAACGCCGGCGGCCAACGGTCATGGCGAAACGCACTCCACCGCCACCTTCAAGGCGCTGATGCTCGGCAGCATCGGCGTCGTCTACGGCGACATCGGCACCAGCCCGCTCTACGCGCTGCGCGAAGCGGTGGTGGCCGCCAGCGGGGCCGCGGCTGCGCCGCCGCAGGCCGTGCTCGGAGTGCTCTCGCTGATCCTGTGGGCGCTGATCGTCGTGGTGACGCTCAAATACGTCGTGATACTGCTGCGCGCCGACAACAACGGCGAGGGCGGAACGCTGGCGCTGATGGCGCTGGCGCAGCGCGCGGTCAGCAAGGGCGGCGGCGCCATCGTGCTGCTCGGCATCATCTCCGGCGCGCTGTTTTACGGCGACGCGGTCATCACGCCGGCGCTTTCGGTGCTGTCGGCGATCGAAGGCATCAAGCTCGTCACGGTGACGTTCGAGCATTACGTCGTGCCGCTGACGGCCGTCATTCTGGTGGCGCTGTTTGCCGTGCAGTCCCGCGGCACGGCCCGCGTCGCAGCGTTGTTCGGGCCGATCATGTGCGTATGGTTTGCCGTCATCGCGATCGCAGCCGTGCCGCAGATCGCCCAGAATCCCCAGGTGCTGCAGGCGTTCAATCCGCTGCACGCCGTTTCCTTCATCATCCATCACGGCATGGTCGGCTTCGTGACGCTCGGTGCGGTGTTTCTGGCGGTGACCGGCGCGGAGGCGCTCTATGCGGACCTCGGCCATTTCGGCAAGCGCCCGATCCGGACCGCATGGCTCTCCATCGTGCTGCCGTCGCTGGCGCTGAATTACCTGGGGCAGGGTGCGCTTCTGATGGCGAATCCGGGTGCGATCGAGAACCCGTTCTTCCTGATGTTTCCGGACTGGGCGCTGATCCCGATGGTCGTGCTCGCCACAGCGGCGACGGTGATCGCGAGCCAGGCCGTCATCACCGGCGCCTATTCGCTGACGCGCCAGGCCATCCAGCTCGGCCTGCTGCCGCGGTTTGAGATCCGCCATACCTCGGAAGCGCATTCCGGCCAGATCTACATTCCCCGCATCAACCTGTTGCTGTTCCTCGCGGTGATCCTGCTGGTGGTGTTGTTTCGCTCGTCGAGCGCGCTGGCGTCCGCCTACGGCATCTCCGTCACCGGCACCATGGTGGTCACGGCGATGATGGGCTTTGTCGTGATCTGGCGGGTCTGGAACTGGTCGCCGTTTGCAGCCGCAGCGCTGATCGCGCCGTTCCTGTTGCTCGACATCACCTTCCTCGCGGCCAACCTGCTCAAGGTGTTGGAGGGCGGCTGGGTGCCGCTGGCGCTCGGCGGCATCGTGATGCTGTTGATGTACACTTGGCGCCGCGGCAGCCGCCTGTTGTTCGAGAAATCGCGCAAGCTCGAATTCCCGCTGGCCGATCTGGTGTCGATGCTGGAGAAGCGCCCGCCGCAGCGCGTCCCCGGCACCGCGGTATTTTTGACCAGCGATCGCGAATGCGCACCGACCGCGCTGATGCACAGCCTGAAGCACTACAAGGTGCTGCACGAGAAGAACGTGATCCTCACCATCGAATCCGCGCCGACGCCGCGCATCGATCCGGCGGGACGGGTGCGCATGGAGCGGCTCAGCGAGACCTTCTCGCGCGTGACGCTGCGTTTCGGCTTCATGGAGACGCCCGACGTGCCCAAGGCGCTGGCGGCCGCCCGCAAGCTTGGCTGGCAGTTCGACATCATGGCGACGTCGTTCTTCCTGTCCCGCCGCGCGCTGAAGCCCGCCGCGCATTCGGGCATGCCGCGCTGGCAGGACCTGCTCTTCATCCGCCTCAGCCGCTCCGCCAACGACGCCACCGACTATTTCCAGATCCCGACGGGGAGGGTGGTGGAAGTGGGGACGCAGGTGTCGATTTAGGGATTGATCCCGTCGCGCCATGTCCGAAATGTGCCCATTTCTGATTTTCTCGAAATGGATGCGCACCCCGATTGGTCACGAACGGCATTCGCCGCCTCCATAACGTCGAGCGGCGCATCTGGCATTGCAGTCCTAATCAGTCGCAGGCGCGTAACGTCGGCGGAGCGCTCAAGCCCAGCCTAGCTGCCGCAATGCCATTCCGGAATGCCATACCTTCGTCATGTGGCTGATTTTGCCGTCGGTGAATTGCATCACGTAGACGTAGTCCGAAGCCGTCTTTTTGCCGGTCGGTTCACACGGACCGCCGGGACCGGTATGAGTACCCGAAAAGACAGCGTAGGCGGCCACGTTGTTTCGTTCAGTATCGGTGGCAAAAGATTTCACCTCGTAGCGGCTGTCCGGCATAATGGTCGTTAGGCCCTTCATCCAATCCGCGTATTCCGCCAGTGTTTTGATATCCGCTAGGGGTTCGGCCTGAGCTACGAAGCTCGCGTTTGGAGTGCAGTAAGCTTTGCAGGCTTCCCAACCCTTTCCTGTTTCGCAAGCGGCAAAGAAATCGTTTGCAATTGCGGTGATCGACGCCATCAGGGCCTCCCTTGGAGTTGCTTCACTACAAGATTGGCGGCGGAGTACTCAGCCGCCACCAACCTTGCGATATCCGGGTTTGCTCGACAGATTTGCGAGGAATGCAACTATGCGCCGGGCGGCTTGTACGCGCTGCGCAGTTGGACTGCCTTCAGCCTCACTTGCGTGATTTCATCCTGTGTCCACAAACGAGTGAGGTGTGCATTGTGGATGGCGCCGGACGCAACGACGGTGCCGGAAATTGCCGGTGCAGCACTGGGGTCGGGGACGTCGAAGATGACGAGAACGCCGGGGCCGTCTGCAGCAGTGCTGTACATCGACACCAGTGTGCCGCCAGCGGCCTCGATCAGTTTTTTCGCCGCCTCAAAGCGATTGGTCTTCGGGTTCTCCAGAATGGCGTTGAGAGCCTTCGGCGTGTATTGTCCGGTCATACAAAAATGCATGCTATCCTCCTGTTGGGGCGTGTTTGATCGACGAGGCGAGACGCCTCTCTTCCGACTCCAAAAAAACGAGCCGGCCCAAAACGTGGAGTGAAAACTGCAGAACCCGCCGTGGGTAATATACCGCTGATACTTCACGGGCCTTCGGCACTGCCCGCTGGCGGCCTGTGATTCAGCCTACATCGATTGTGTGTCGCGCGGAAGAGCGCACGGGGACAATCTCGTCTCGACGGGCATCGAC
>DAIMKE010000056.1:0-13404 GCA_036721875.1 Bradyrhizobium sp.
AGGGATGAAGTCTTTTGAACATCAGGTACAGAAGCGAGCCGTCGATCGCGCAATAGGGGCCATGTGGGCATCTCGCTATGCCATGAATTCAGCCGTCTCGGATTACGGCGCCGATCCAGATCGACAGTTCGTCACCCGCTTCGGCCTCAATCTTCCGACCTCGATCCAGGAGTCGGAGCTTGAGGAAATTCTCAGCCGACGCGACGATCGGACGATCCGCCTGATGTTCATCGGGTTCGACTACAAGAGGAAGGGATTGGACATTGCCTTGCGGGCCGTGGTCGAGCTCAACAATCTGGGCGTCCCGGCGTTGCTCGACACGATCGGCGGATTTCATGAGGTGCCGGAAGAGGCCCGCAACTATGTCACCGTGCATGGACCGCTCAACAAGCTCGAACCGAGCCAGCTGGCGACTTTTGAGACCATACAACGTTCGTCCCACTTTCTGATTTTCCCGACAAGAGCGGACGTCTATTGCATGCCCGCCGTCGAGGCCATGGCGGCGGGATGCGTCCCGGTCGTCAGCAGCGTGGGCGGCATTCCTGAAATCGTGGCGGACGGCGAGACGGGTATCGTTCTTCCGCTTTCTGCCGGGCCTCTGGACTACGCCAAGAGCATCAAGAATGCTTTCGAAAACAGACAGCGGTACCTGGCGATGTGCCGCGCCGGCTACGCTTCGTATCGGGCCAATCACCGATGGGACAGGATCGGAGAAAAAGCGGCATCATTCATCAAGAGCAAACTCAATAGCACTACTTGACGATGCCTTGATCAGTTCTTGCCGTGATCGTGAACTTCGGCGCGACACCGCCGCTGAGCTTGCTCGGCAGGCTGGGACTTAAGCCGCTCTGAATCCAGATCGCCTCGGGCACAGTCATGTTGAGATCGCCTGAACAGCCTCCCGGCACACCGTTACAGGTAACGCCGGAAGACGTGATGACGCGCTCGCCGGCCACCTTCAGGTTGATGGTGGGCCACCAGTCGTACGCGGTCCAATCCGACTGCTTGATTGCAAAATTATGAAACTCTCCGGTCGGGTTCAGTATGGCGGGGCCAGGGCCGTTAGAGGCCTGCGTAACGTTGATCGTGAGGCTGACGAGCTTGCCTCTCACAACAAGGCTGCCGAGGTTTTTCGATGGGCCCGTCGGCGCATAGCTCCGCCGTGAATAGGTGCCCAGCGGGGCCAGCCGAGTTGCCCCGGATTGAATGTTCGTCGCAACCAGGGCTGGATCGCCCGTGCAGGCGTCGCAGGTGAACTGCGACGAGGAATGAGTGCGATAGAATATCGGACTCGCCAAAGTCGGAAACCCACCCTTTTCATTGGTCTGGACGTAGGTGTTGGTCGCGTCCTGCGTGAGGGCCTGCACTCGAAACATCCCGATGGTCAGGTAACCGGGGGCGGACCAGAAGATGCTGCTACCCGGGACGAAGATGCGCTGCGCAGGCCCTGGACCACTCGCCGCAGTGTTCGGGAACGATATGACGCCGCCGCTCATCGAGTAAGGCGAAGGCTTGTCGTTCTGATAGATGCCGAAGTTGAAGTTGAACGTTGCGATGTCGCAGCGCGTGCAGATGGTGGCGCCGTCCGTGCCGCCGTAGGCCCATATGCCAGGGCCAAAATTGTTCAGCTTGCTGTCGGTGATCTCGGTACGCTTTCCCCCGCCGTCGAGCCGGTTGGTGACGGTGGAGTTCTTCATGATGAACAGATCGGTCGAAGAGCTCTGAAACACGATCTGCTTGATCGTGACTCCGTCCATCGTCATGATGCCGATCAGCTTGTCGATCTCCAGGTTCACGTTCGCGAAGCTGGTATTGATGGCCGACCAGGTTTCGTTCTGGGTCGGAATGCCGCCGTGACCGCCGCCGAACGTGACGCCCCTGTATGTCACGTTTCGTGCAGGCGCATAGGTCTGCCCCTCCTGATTTATCGTCAGGCCGCGATACTCGACGGTAGCGTTCCAGGTATCACCCACCGCCCAGATGGTCGCCGGGCCGCCGTTGTCGGCCTCAAAATTACTCCCCTGATTGTAGTTCGGCCAGGTCGACAAATATGTGTTGCGAAGCGGCCTATCCAGCGTGATGTCGCCCGTC
This sequence comes from Bradyrhizobium sp., assembly GCA_036721875.1. Taxonomy (GTDB): domain Bacteria; phylum Pseudomonadota; class Alphaproteobacteria; order Rhizobiales; family Xanthobacteraceae; genus Bradyrhizobium. Next base: position 2,092 of record DAIMKE010000056.1, read on the forward strand.
ACGGTGTCGATCGCGGTAACTTGCCTCCACTCAAAGAACGTCTGGTTTGGCGGGAAGCCATAAGCCGCCTTCCAAAGCCCCTGCGTATCGAGCCCGCCAAGCATCAGCCATTTGCCGACAGGAAAGCGGCTGATGTAGCCCGCAGCCAAGGAGGGCGAGGTCAGCGTAATCTGCTTCGCGCCGGCCGAAGCCGTCTCGATGCGCGCCGAGCATCCACCCGCCGAAGCAATTCCTGCCTGACAAACGCCGCGACCACCGAGCCAGAACCCGGCGCCGCCCACACTGTTGATCGTCGCCCCCGCCCCTTCGACAATCAGATTGCTGATTCCGGCAGCCCAAGCGTTCGATAAGCTGACGTTAGTCGCCCACACGGATGTGCCGAACCAGCAATTCGCCCCCTTCGGAACTGTGAGAACGACTTGCTTTTCTCTCTGGCTTTCACGGGCCCACTTGTTGAACGCCATGAACTTTGGCGCATCGTCAGTACCGTAGGTGATATTTTTTGATGCCATCGATAGCCCGGTCGCCGCACCACGATCTAGGTTGACGCTCTGCGGATTCGCAAAGGACACAATGTGAGCTGACAGATTGCCTCCACCGGCTCCGGCACCTTGGATGACAATGGCTTTGCCGACATCGCCGCTCGTGAACGTATCTGCGGAAACGGATAGTGCGCGCGCCCCCCTGCCGATGCTGACGGCGCGGTTCACCGTGACCACGTCGCCATTGCATGCAGCGCCACCGTCGGTGACGATGTTGTAGGAAATCTGCGGAGCGTTTGAAGAGCGCTGCTCTCGAGCGGCCTGTGCGTAGCGAACGGCAGGATCTCCGTTCGCAGGTTCCGTCGCGGTCTGGCCTGACAACTCCGCAGCCACGGCGGTCGAACAAGCCACCACCGCGGCAATCAACCCGACATTTATCAACGTCCACATGAGAAGACCCCGTCCTTCCACAAGGAGTTAATGCAAGCGCTAGGGTCGGTCACCCGACATTCTCAGCCGTTCGCCTGCCGACAAACTTGGCGGGGTTTCCCACCACGATCGTCTTGGCCTCGACGCTCGTCGTAACGATCGAACCGGCGCCGATCACTGCGGCATGTCCAACATCTACTCCCGGCCCGATGAAGGCTCGCGCGGCAACCCAGCACTCGTCTGCAATTCTTATTGGCGCGCTGACGAACGGGAAAGTGACTTCGCGGTAATCGTGCGTTCCCGCGCAGAGATAGGCTTCCTGCGAGATGACGGAATGCGATCCGATCGAGATGTCCGCAACGGAATAAAGCGTCGCATTGTCTCCGATCCAGACGTAATCGCCCATCGTCACGTTCCAGGGGTAGGTGACGCGCACACCGGGACGGATGAGAACGCGCTTTCCGATCTTCGCGCCGAACAAGGTCAGCGCAAAGCGGCGCCAACCAAACATGAACTGCGGCGTGGGCAGCACGAAGAGCGCCTGGAACAGCCACCACAGCTGTGCGCGCCAGGCCGCGCGACCGCGCGCCGTCCCCCCGAAACGCGACAGATCCTGGAACCGCCTAGCTTCCATTGCGATGGCGCTTCATGTATTTGCACCCGAAAGGACTTCACCGTAACAGGCGAGCAGCTTCTGCGCGGACGAATGCCAGGTCAGCCGGTCGCGCGCAAAGCGGCGCCCCTGCACCGTCATTCTTGACCGTGTGGCATCGTCCATTAACAGCTTCTCGATCGCCCGTGGCAGCAGCGCGTCGATGTCACGTTCGGCCAGGACGACGCCGGCACCGGCCTCCTCCACATACGGCCAGGCATTGACCTTGTCCGTGATGACGACGGGGACGCCCATCTGCATCGCCTCTGCGACCGTGATCGCAAAATTTTCCTGGCGGGAGGGAAGCAGAAACAGTTCCGCTGCGGCAAAGGACGCCCATTTCAATTCGCCATCCAGGTGTCCGGCGAACATCACGTGGTCGTCCAGCGCCAGGGAGCTGGCGAGTTGCCTGATCTGCCGTGCATATTGCGCCTCGCCATCGCCGGCGACGATCAGAAGCACATCGGGTATCGATCGCCTCACGTCCTGCAGGCCGTTGAGAATGCGATCGATGCCTTTCTTGGGATGAACTCGCCCGAGAAACAGCAACCTGCGCTTGCCTTCGGCTTGAGGATATTTTTCCAGAAAACGAAGCCGCAGGTCGTCCGCGGAAGCCGAGCTTGCCCGTGCGCCGAGCGGGACAATTTCTCCGGGCGGCAAGCGCAGACCGGCCAATCCTGCCAGCCGCTCCTCCTCCGAGGTCGTGTAGATCATGCGCCGGGCGCGCGCCATGTTACGGCTTTCGAAGAATTGCAGATATACGGATTTCTTCAGCGCCTTGACGGACAACGAGTAGGGATCGAGCATGCCGTGGGGCATCAGCACGTAGGGCCTGTCGCGCCGCAGGCACGCGTACCGGGCCGACACGTTCAACGGGCTCCAGAGCGTATGCACGTGCACGATGTCGGCACGCCGTACATGCGCGTCGATCTTCGCGGCGCCGCTCCGGCTGATGAGGGGAACTGTTTCCGCAGAGGTGAGCAAGGTCGTGGGCGCAAGCTGCTCCAGACGTTTCTGCAGGGCGACTGCGTCGCCGTTGCAATAGCTGGGCGTCGAGACGATCTCCGAGCTATGGCCCAGGCGGTTCGCCTCGGCAATGAAGTTTTCCACCACGACCGGCGGCCCGCCGGCGCTGGCATGCATGTAGGGGATGACATGCAGAATGCGGTACGGCATCGGACTACGTCGGCGCGGCTATCGCGCCTGAGCGCCCGCTTTTGGCAGCCAGAACTTGCCGATGACCCACATCGCCAGCGTTGGCAGCATGAACGGAACCATCGTCAGCAGACTGCGCATCGACATGGCCGCGCACAAAAAGCCGGATGCGTACAATATCTGGGTGAACGAGGAGTTGTCCCTTTGGCCGACTTGATTCCACCACCCGGCCGCAGCCCCGAAAAAGAGACCGGCGACGAGAACGCCGACAAGCCCGAAGGCCATGTAAGCCTCGCCGACGAATGTACACGCCAGCGTGGTCACACCATCAAAAGAACCTAGCGCCGCCTCGATGCTCATGCTCAACCCTTCCGGCTTTCCCGACCAGAGCGCGCGAGGGATAGGCTTGATCAACGATTGATAGGGAATCTCCAGCCCGAGGTAATCCACGACATCGGGAAAGACGTTGGTGAGATTCGAAATGTTGACCATGTTGTGATCGATATAGAGCGTGTTGTACTGACGGTTCTCGTTTGCGAGCGAACTGATACCGCCCGCAGACCTGAGCTCGAGCATCAATGTGCTCACGAACAACAGCAACGCAGCCAGCGGGATTCCGACTATCAGCAAGCGTTTCAGCTTCAGATCCGGCTTGCTCAAGACGTAGGATCCGAACATCGCAATAACGTATGTTCCGAGCACATTGCGTGTTCCCGAAGCGAATGCGTAGAAAAACGTGAGCCCCAGGACCATGACAACAAACGATTTCTGCATGACCGAAAATTGCTTCGCGCGGGCGAACACGAACCCCGCGATAGGAGGCAGCAGATAGATCAACAGGCTCAATTCGTAGAGCAGCGCAGATATATCGCCCAACTTTCCCCTGCCCCAGGATTGGGAGAACCTGGGCCGCGCCATCTGCTCGATCATTTCGATCGGGTTAAAATTCACCGCGATGAAGATATGCAGGTACCCGGCGAAGAAGGCGAAAAGGAACAGTCCGAACAGATGGCTCGGCTTGAAATCGACCGGCACGCTGGCGTTCGATTGCGCCGGAATCAGGTGGCGCCCCACAACCAATCCGAAGAAGCCGAGCAGAACGGCCCCCGTTCCCAGCGTTGCGGCATCGACGCTGACGCTGCCGTTGACGTCAGGCTGCGGGAAAAGGAATTCCAGGAACGTCAGCCCGTAGAGAACCCAGAGCATCAGGTTGTCGGTGCGGATCAGCGCGCGAACGCCCGCGAACGCTTCGATGGCGGTCGCGCCCGCAAGTGCAATTCCTACCCCTATTGCCGCCGTACCGAAAATCGACTCCGAATCGGTCGAAGGCAGCGCGAGCCAGGTGATCGCCAGTCCGAGAACCATGATCAGCGTCGGAACGGCCGAACTTCGCGGGATCACCCCCGCCGCGCGCGCGTTGAAACTTCCGGATAGCTCGGTCATCCGCCAGCCGCCACCTGCTCGGCGTAGAGCGCTTCATAGGATGCCGCCATCGCGTGGTCAGAGAACAGTTCGCCCGCCAGAACGCGTCCGGTCTCCCCAACGTCCCTCAGGGCTTGCGGATGACAGACGAAGTATTCCAGCCGGCCCGCGTCGTCGTGGAAAATGGCGTTCCGCGCGTTCAGGAACGGCAGCTCCGAGGCGACCGATCGGGAGATGGCGCACGGAACGCCCATGCTCATGGCTTCGATCAAGGCGAACGGGAGACCTTCGTATTCGGCCGTATGCAGCAGCAGGTCCGCAGCCGCGAGATAGGGGCTCACATCCGACTTCCAGCCGGTCCAAAAGACCACGTCGGACAAGCCGTCGCGAGCGATTGCGGCACGCCACTCTCCGGACAACTCACCGTCGCCAACCCAGACGAACCTGACGTGCGGATACTGCTCGTGGAGCTTCCTGGCCACTTCGAGAAATGCGAACGGTCTTTTTTGCGGAACCAGCCGGCCCACCCCGACGATCAGGAGTTGATCGGGTGCAATCTTGAGCTCGGCGCGCATCGCGCTTCGGAGCCCGTGTCGCTGTCCCGGATCGACCTGCGGAACGCCGTTGAAAATCGTCCTGGTCTTCGCTTCGCTTCCCAGGAACGACGACAGTTCGTCGCGGCGGGTATCCTGCACGGCGACAAAGCCGCCTTCGAACTTGCGCAGCTCCCACCGGGAAACCAGATCTCGCAGCGTCGCTGCCCGGGCGCGCAGATACCGCGCCGTCTGGGTAAGATGGATGGTGCAGACCGACGGATGTCCGCTCAATCGCGCGGCGCGCAGAAGGTCGAGGCCATCCTCCAGATTCTGCTTGTTGATGTGGATGACATCCGGCTTCAGATCGGCCCACTGACGGGCGATGCTGTTCGACAAGCCCGCGTTCAGGAGGGTCGCGAGCGATCTGGACCGATAATCATACGTGTTGCGGAATTCCGCACGGACAACGCGGGAGAATTTGGCGCACTGGGAGGCAAGTTCGTTCATCCGTGCATGTGCCGGCATCCAGGTGATCACCTGGTGTCCGCGTGCTGCCAGAGCGCCGCCGAGGTAATCGAGAAATATTTCCCCGCCTCCCCGCGAGCCCGAGCCGCTGCTGACCAAAAGTATTCTCATACGTCGTTGTCCCGGACGAGCTTCATTCCTGGCCGGCCGCCAGCGCGTCAAAGACCCGGACCCACTTGTCGGCACCCGCTTCCGGTGTCAGCGCGCTGGCAACTTCACGGGATTTCATTCCCCAGGTTCGCGCAAGCTCGGGGTTCCGCGCCAGCGTTTGCAGGGCGCCGTAGAGTTCATCCACATCCCCCGCCTTGACCGTGACGCCGTTGATCCCGTTCTCGACATAGTCGAGGCCTGCTCCGACCGCATCGGAGGTAATGATCGGGATGCCCGTCGCAAGGGCCTGATTGACAACCACGCCCCAGCCATCGTGCCGGCTCGGCAGGACGAAGACATCGCTTCGCGCGAAATATGCGGGCAGGCTTTCCGGCGCCTGAAATCCCTCATAGTCCACTTTCGATCGCGTTGCCGGGCTCACGAGGTTCATGAATTTCGGCAGTTCGGCTTCTCGCCCCACCAGCAGCAAGCGCGCGTCGATACCGCTTGCGATCAGCCGGTCGAACGCCAGCAAAAGAACATCCACGCCCTTGCGCTCGATCATCTGCCCGCAAAACAGGAACGTCAGCGGCCGTGCATCACCATCGCGCCGGGTCGCAAGGAATGGCGCCAGGTCGCAGTGATAAGGGATGCAGAAATGGCGGAGGTTCGGGAAGCGGGTTCGATAATCGCGTTCGGCGGCGCCCCCGATCGCAACAATGCCCGCAGCCCCCGCAATCGGTGCAGCAAGCTGCCGTTGAATCAGCCGTTTCGCGCCCGTCTGATGCCGCATGCGCTCCCCCCAGAACAGCCATCGCTGGCTCCGCAGCCGCCGCATGAGGAGCTGTCCGGTGACGGAGGTGAACGAACTCAGCACCACGAAATCAGCGTCCGAAAGATCCGGGATGGGCCAGTTCACATGCGCGCGCACGTTGCCCAGCTGAAACCAGGAACCGGGCAGGATCCTTTCGAACGCCCTCAGATCCTTGTCGGGCCACGGCGAGTCCGGCGCGGCCGACTCGAGATAGAGAACATTCAGATCGATCTCTTCCCTCGCAGCGAGCGCACCGAACAGATCCCGCTGATAGGGCGAAGGCACGATGGTCACAAACGCCACTTTGTGCTTACGCAGCATGCGAGACGACCGATCGGTCATTGCTTGACGCACGTTCATTCGAACACATTCATCCATTCGCGTCCGACCTGGGCAAGGCCGAACCTTTCGTCGACCGCGCTTCGATCCGATGCCGCCTGCAAGCGGCTCGGGTGCTGCAGGCATTCGCGGAGAACCTTCGCAATGGATTGCGGTGTAATCTCGGGCAGGATCCAGCCGTTGCTGCCATCCTCCACCACCTCGCCGCAAAATCGGGTGGTAATCATCGGAAGCTTCCAGGCCTGCGCCTCGAGCTGCGTAAGGCCGAACCCATCGGAAAACGTGGGGAACAGAAACACGTCCGCGTCCTTGTAGAACTGGCTGGTCGCCTGCCGCGGCGCCGGACCTTGCCAACGGACCTGGGGGTTGTTCCGCAGATCCTCCGGAATCGAAATCTGGACCGGACCGACGAAGGTGAATTCAATCGGCTCGCCGCTTAGCAGCCGTATCGCATCGAGAAGCGGCTCGCCCCCCTTCCGCAGGTTGACTTGGCCGAGAAAGAGCACGCGCAGCGGACGCGCGCTGCTGAACGACGAAGGATATCGACGGCGAAACTCGACGCTGCCCGACGGCAGCTCGTAGGCCAGAGGTACGACCCGGATTTTTTCGGCGGGAATGCCTTCCCGCACGAGAGCAGCGCGTGACCAGGACGAATTTACGACAATCCGGTCGGCGAGCGCACATTCGCGCTTCCACTCCGACCAATAGGCCTGGGGTGCCCGTGCCCAGTGACTGCCTTGTATCGAGGCCGCGCTGTGCAAGCCGCTAACGATCTCTTCCTCGGCAGGGCCTGGATCGATCTGACCGAGTACCGTCCGCCATCCCCTGCGCCGTGCAAACGCGAACAGTTCGGCCGCGGCATAGCTGTAGCTCATCAGGATCGGAGCGCTCCCGCCGTCCGGGATTTGCGACAGCCTCGACAGGGCAACGCGCTGAAACCAGCGGTTCCGCGCCATGACGATCGGCCAGCCCGCCTCGGCCGCGTATCTGGCTCGCAGTTCGAACGCGATGTTGCGAACCGTGGCCCCATGGACGTCAGCCCGCCCCAGCTCCGGATGGAAGCGCCCCTGCAGGCCGGCGCTCAGCGCGCCCAATGGATTGCCAGGGCGCACCCACGCGTCGGTAATCAACAGCCCAAGCGCACGGTGGCGGCCGAGCGCGCGTGCGACCGCGTAGTGCTCGCGGCTTCCGATCTGGCAGCAGATCCACTGCGTCGCTGAACGCGATGACGCCGCATTGGGTGATCGAGACTCGGGGCGATAGTCAGCCAGCGACATCTACACCCGCGCCTCGAACGGCGTCGACGATCCACCGTCTTCTATCGAATCTGTCTCCGCCTGCCGAAGCCGGAAATATTCCATCAAGGCGTCATGGCCAATCGGCGCGCGAAGGTTTCGGTTGCGATAACATTCCGCGGCGATGCCTCCGATCCCGGCTGCGACGCCGCGGATCCGCCCTTTCCTCAGGCAGAACGCTATCCTGTTCGCCACCTGTGCCACGCCGCGGCCGAGATCGATTGCCGGGTAATGCAGGAAGGCCAGCAAGGCCAGGTTCGTGATGGTGGACGCGGTTATCTCTGCCGCATCGTGATGGGTTCGATCCGTGTCGTGATAGACCCGGAGTTCTTCGGCCGAGAACACGTTCCAACCCCTGACGAACAATTGCAGCCCGACGTCGCTCTCCTCGATCGCGTAGGCCGTTGGCCGCGCGAGATAGCCGCGAAGATCCCGATACGCCGCCACGCGCATGGCGTGGCCACATCCGACATAGCTCGCCACCCTGCGAACCCGGTTGCTCCGGCGTATCTCGGCCTCGGAGCGATGCCAGATGCTTGCGCCGAAAATGGCGGCGTTCGGGTACCGGGAGAACAAGGGCTCGATCGCCGCGAAGAAGTCCGCATCGACGGGCCAGGAATCGTCATCGAAGCTCACGGCATACGGGGTCCCGCACGCCAGCAGGCAGCGGTGGCGTCCACCGCCCGGACCGAGCCTGCCGGTCGAACTCAGGACGTGCACGCCGGGAAAGCGCTCGTTCAGCTGCCGTTCCAGCAGCCCGTCGCTCTGATCGATGTGAACCCAGATTTCGGCCGGCTGCGGGTTGCAGGCGAGAACTTTCTCCAGAACGGAAACGACCGCTGTTCCCCGGTTATAGGTGGGGATGATGACGGCAACGGGCGCTTTCTCGGCCACCTTCGGTTCCGGGCGCGACAAGGCTCAGCGCCGCCTTGCGCCGACGTCGTGGCTGCGCGCAAGACTGTCAGGATGCCCTTCGCCCGCAATCTGCCTGCCGGCACGGAGTTGACGTGCAGGAACGCCGGCCACCCGCTCTCCCGGGCCGACATCCGTCGTCACAACGGCGCCCGCCCCGATCACTGCATTGTCGCCGATGCTGACCCCTTTCAGGATGACCGCGTGAGCGCCGATCCAGACGTTGTTGCCCACCCGGACCGGAGCCTCGACCAACGCCTGATCCGAAACCGAGGCCTGCTCACCCGTCCCATGATCGTGGTCGGTGATGTAGCAGTATGGCCCGATCATGCATCGGGCGCCGATGCTTATGCTCAACGATGCATCGAACATCGTAAACCGGTTGACATATGTCGAACTGCCAATATGCAGCCGAGGCCTTGCGTTGCGCGCGCCCGTCGTGAGCAGCACCACCTCGTCATCCAGCGCGACCATGTCGTCAATCACGATATCCCACGGGTTTCTCGGCACGTGAATGCGCCTGATCCAGCATTTGCGGCCGAAGCGAACGCCAAGCATTCCAAGCCGCATGACGCGGACACGGCTCGCAATCGCGCGCGGATAGCGAATGAGGCGGTTAACCAAATCGTCGCTGAACATCACCGCGCGCGCCTATCGGCCTTGCAACGCAAGCCGACCAAACTCGACGAGGGCGACAAAGGGAAATCCGAACAGGTACCTTAGCCGTCCCAGCGAAAGGTTCCATGCAAAGGTCGATACATACAAGTTCCAAGCGTCCCGTTGGCATCCTCTTCGGAGGCATTGCAACGCTACCGGTCGGGCATGGCGGGTTAGTATCTCTTTACGTTGCTTTGCACGCACCTCTCCTCCCGGGTACACGCCAACTTTTTCGCGCTTCAGCAGACGCGCAATCCCCAGAACGCTGCTCGCTAGATTTCCGGTTTCGCTGGTGCTGTGTCGGCGCCACGCAACCGTCGTTGGTGAGAGAACCTGAACAAATCTAGGTTGCGTTCCCAGTTGCAGGATCAGGTCGTGGTCTTCCGAATTGAAACAGTCCTCAACGAATGCTACCGCTTGAAATGCTTCCCGCTTTACGACGCAAGTTCCAGATCCAATCGCGAGTGGTTTATGAGAGGATTCAAGAATATCTCCGAACAGCACTGAGGATTGCGGAGCTCCTTCGATTCGCGTTAATTCCATTTCATCGACAAATTCGACCAGTTGACCGGCTATAACGCTGGGTCTGTGACAATCAATAATTTGCGCGAACACATCCAGCGTCCACGGAAACCACAAATCGTCGCTATCCAAAAAAGCCAAGTATTCCCCGCGCGCAACCCGTGCACCGGCATTCCTTGCCGCGCCGGGGCCCTTGTTGGACTGCTGTACGCCGTGCAGCCAAGATTCGTTCGCCACCAGCCAATCGCCCGTCCCATCTTTTGACCCGTCGTCTACTACGATAATCTCAAAATCGGGGAATGACTGCCGCCTTACCGATTGAACAGCCTTTTTCAGTAACTCCAACCTGTCATGCGTCGGAATGATGACGGAGAACAGGGGTGTCGAAACAGGCCTTCCATTCATAGTGACACGACAGGCCTAGCTATCGAAATACGCCTCGGGTCGCCGCCGCCAGACCTTCCGCAAAATTGAACCCGCATGCACGAAAAACCAGCTTGTAGTGAGACGGAGCGGCCTCGCCTGTCGGCGAAAACCCGGGGTCCGACTTTCTCACGTCCTCCATTATTCCGGCAGCAAAGCTCCTGTCATACTGCCAGGCGGTGCGTGCCATCTCGAAACGCGCCTGGCTGATGGCACGCAGGCGCCTCGGCGTCAGTTGTCCCGTCCTGGACAAAAACTCCTCCAGATTTCGTTCAATCTCCAATCTTCGCCGATGCACTTCCGGCACATCGCGCTTGCAAACGGTCTGGTCGCTCCACTGCCGATAGATAGAGCCTCCGGACCTGTGATACGCGAATTTCTTGCCTCCGGTCAGTAGCCGAAGATAGAGCTCGTGCTCCTGACAACAGGGCTGATTGCGCTTCCAGCCCCCCACATCGACAATAGCGCTCCTGCGCCAAAGCGGAGCGCCCGTCTGCGGCAATTTCCAGGATGCCAGCATGGCCCAATAGTCATGCGGTTCAGGAACGACAATCTCCTGACGTCTCGCATTCTGCTCGGACCAGAACTCCATGGTCGTTGGGCCAATAACGATATCGACTTCAGGATGCCGGACGACAAACTCAGCTTGCTGAGTCACTTTCTCCGGGAGCAGATAGTCGTCTGCATCGAGATACTGCACCCACTCTCCGCCCGCCAATTCGAGCAGACGATTGCGCGCATACCCGCCTCCCCTGTTCTCGCCGGTTTCCCAGCGAAGGCGACTCTCGTACTGGCGAATGACGTTCAGGCTGCTATCGGTCGATCCATCGTCGAGTACGATGATTTCCTTGTTTGGCCAGGTCTGGCCGAGGGCGCTCTCAATCGCCTGCCCGATCCACTGCTCCGAATTGTAGCAAGGAATCAGGATTGATACTAACGGCTGCATGAGCGTCTCATTTGAATGACCGGTTTGATCGACTCGCAGACATCAAGCCGCTGCAAGCGTCGGGCCTTGAAGGCCTCGTTGCCATTTCTCATATGACCAAAGCGCAAAGAATAT
>DAIMKE010000057.1:0-13400 GCA_036721875.1 Bradyrhizobium sp.
GTCCACGAGGACGGAAGCCTCGTTGGTCATCACCTCCTTGAGGATCGCGGCGATGCTCTTTCTCTTGGCGAACCACTGCCGCCGGATCTTTGTCAGCAGCTTTACGGCTTGCGTCTTGTCGAGGAGAACGGCACGCGTCGACCAGCGATAGGGAAAGGCAAGCCGGTTCAACTCGTCGAGGACGCCGGGATGGGTCGCGGTCGGAAAACCGACGACTGTGAGCGTGCGCAGATGAGCTTCGCCCAGGCGCGGCTCCAGACCGCCCGCAAGCGCCTGGTCCGCCAGCAGGGCATCGAGATGCATGGGCGTCTCCGGGACGCGCACACGCTGGGCTCTCGTGGAGACGGTCGAATGCAGATATGTGAGTGTTGCTGCGTCGTCGAGCCAATCGGCCTCAGGGACGAAGCCTTCGAATAGCTGCAGCACGCGGTTGGTTCGGTCGATGAAGCCACGCAGCAACTCGTGACCATCGACGCCGTCGTGCGCTCTGCCCTCATAGAGCCAGCTCTCTGCGCGTGACGCATCTTCGGCAGGCGGCATCCAGAGGAACGTTAGGAAGTAGCCGCTCTCGAAATGGACCCCCTTCTCCTCGAACTGCTCGCGGCGTTCGAGATCGACCAAGGCGGAGGCGGCCTCTGGAAACAGGCTATCCGGATAGTCGGTCGCTGCGATGCGCTGCGCCTCGACAAAAATCGCCCAGCCGGACCCGAGGCGGCGCAGCGCACTATTGAGCCGCGCCGTTGTGCCGACGAGCTCAGCAGGTGTCGCGCTGTCGAGATCGGGCCCACGGAAGCGCGCCGTCCTCTGGAACGATCCGTCCTTGTTGAGGACGACGCCGGGCGCGACCAGCGCGGCCCATGGCAGGTAGTCGGCAAGACCCACGGCCCCGTTGCGATATTCGGCGAGGTTCATCATCGGGGAGACCTCACGCGCTCAAGAAGGATGGGTAACGGAGATGACGGCGCACGACTTCGATGAACTGCGCGTCGCGCTTCGCAGCCCACATGGCCGCAAGATGTCCGACCGCCCACATCGCGAGACCAATGAGCCAGAGGCGCAGCCCGAGACTGACGGCGGCCGCCAGCGTGCCATTGGCGATCGCGACCGCGCGCGGCGCGCCGCCGAGCAGGATCGGCTCAGTCAGCGCGCGATGGACCGGCGCGTGGAATCCGGCGATTGGCTCGGATGCTGGCATCACAGCAGCGCTCCGCCGCCGAACGAGAAGAACGACAGGAAGAAGCTTGATGCTGCGAAGGCGATCGAGAGCCCGAACACGATCTGGATCAGACGACGGAAGCCGCCCGAGGAGTCCCCGAAGGCGAGCGTGAGTCCGGTGACGATGATGATGATGACAGCGATGATCTTTGCGACCGGCCCCTCGACGGAATCCAGCACTTTCTGGAGCGGCGCTTCCCAGGGCATCGAAGAGCCGGCAGCGTTGGCCGTGGATACGGTCATCGCGGCGATTGTGGTTGCCGCAACGAGTGTTGTGGCGCGGGTTTTCAGCTGGCGTAGAAGTCCGATCATGCGTGGTCTCCGGTGGGCGTGAGATCGTCAGCGGCATCGGGCGGAACGACGAGATAGTCGCCGCTTGCCGGATCGAGGCCGGCGACGAAGGCGAGTTCAGCAAGCCGGCGCTGTGCGCCGCGGCCGGCGAGAACGGCGACGATGTCGATCGTCTCGGCGATCAAGGCGCGCGGTACGGTGACGACGGCTTCCTGGATAAGCTGCTCGAGACGGCGCAGCGCGCCGAGCGCGGTGCCGGCATGGATGGTGCCGATGCCACCGGGATGCCCGGTGCCCCAGGCCTTGAGGAGATCGAGCGCTTCTGCGCCGCGCACCTCGCCGATCGGGATCCGGTCGGGACGCAGGCGCAACGACGAACGGACAAGGTCGGAGAGTGTGGCAACGCCGTCCTTGGTGCGCAGCGCGACAAGGTTCGGCGCGGCGCATTGCAACTCCCGGGTATCTTCGATCAGCACCACCCGATCATCGGACTTGGCGACTTCTGCCAGCAGCGCGTTGGTTAGCGTGGTCTTGCCAGTGGAGGTGCCGCCGGCGACGAGGATGTTGCGGCGCTCGGTGACGGCTTTACGCAGTAAGACGGCCTGCGCAGCAGTCATGATCCCGACGCGCACATAATCGTCGAGCGTAAACACAGCGACGGCGGGCTTGCGGATCGCGAAGACGGGGGCCGCGACGACCGGCGGCAACAACCCTTCGAACCTCTCTCCCGTTCCGGGCAACTCCGCGGAGACGCGCGGACTGTCCGGGTGAACCTCAGCGCCGACGTGATGTGCGACAAGACGGATGATGCGCTCGCCGTCGGCGGGCAACAGCACCGCGCCGGTGTCGGACAATCCTTCCGATAGACGGTCGATCCACAATCGTCCGTCCGGGTTGAGCATCACTTCGACGACGGCTGGATCTTCCAGGAACAGGGCGATGTCCGGCCCGAGCGCCGTGCGGAGCATGCGGGCACCGCGCGTGACCGCTTCCGCTCTCGGTGATGCTTTCCCCATCTTGCCCCCGGCATCGCGCCGGCGCCTGAAAATGGGCCGGACATCTGGGACAAATAGAAGAGGCAGGAATCGGGACGACGCAACAAGATCAGAGTAGTCGTCGTAGAGGAGCGAAAAAATACAGGAGAACGGCGGTTTCGACCGTCAGGCCAACGACCCGTTACTTGTCGGCGGCACCGCAGGATGGGCTTGCAAAAGACTCCGAAATTGCTTGAGCGCAGGGTTATCGTTGTTGCGTCGCCAATAGGCGACATAGCCGACGCGGGTCGGACCGTTGCCGTCGCGGACTTCGCGGTAAACGACGCCCGGCACGATGTTGCCAGTTGAGGACTCGCAAGTGAGACTGATACCTCTGTCGCCGCCGACGACACTGAGGATGTTTTCGCGATTGGCACTGACTGGCTTGATGAGCGGGCGGTCGCCGGGTGACGTCAGCTTGTTGATGAGCACGTCCTGAATCTCGGGATCCGGATCGCGCCGGCTCATCAGGAATCGCTCGTTCTTGAGGTCCGTCCAGTAAACGAAATCACGCGCAGCGAGCGGATGGTCTTTGGGAAAGGCGACCATGATCCGCTCCGACCACAAACTCATATGTGCGTAGTCGGTGTAGGCGGGTTCGCCGAGCACCACGACGATGTCGATAGCTCCGCGATCGAGCTGTGCGATCAAGGACGCGCGAGCATCTTCGACGACGTTGACCTCCACATCAGGATGTTGCTTGACGAAGGTTAGCAGCGTATCGCGCAGCGCGCCGATCGAGAGCGAGGTATAGAAGCCTATCTCTAGCCGGCCGACGTCACCGCGTTTGCCGGCCTTGGCGCGGATTTCCATCGCTTCCAGTTCTGAAAGAATGCGGCGAGCAGAAACAACAAACTCTTCACCAATGGGCGTCAATTCAGAACCGCCCGTCGAGCGCTCGAACATAAGAACACCGAGCTTGGCTTCAAGCTCGCGGATGCGTTTGCTCAGTGTCGGTTGAGTGATGTTGAGCGCAGCCGCCGCGCGACGAAAGCTGGCGTGGTCTGCGGCCGCCACGACATAGCGCAGATGGGGAACCTCCACACACATGACGAGCAGCCCTCTATGCGGGGATCGCCTCAATAAATCCGCCGAATCGCAGCGGGGGCGCATAAGGCGTTAAGTTGACCGTCTGATTCAAATACTCATTGGAGTGTTTTAATGGCAAGATCAAGTCTCGACGAAGACCAGGCGGTCGAACTGGCAGAGGTCTTTCGCGTGCTCGGGGACGGGCATCGTACGTGCGCGACGTCTGTCGCAGGCTACCATGATGATATCAGACAGAATCTATTCTTTGCATTCATTTACAATGCTGCTGGTGTGCCAATCGCAACCGGCGTTCTGTACCCTATCCTCGGTATTCTACTGTCGCCAATCATCGCGGCAGCAGCTATGGCGCTCTCGTCAGTCAGCGTGGTTGGAAACGCTCTGAGGCTACGCCGGTTGAAGTTGTAGGCGCGAGAACCTCTGCCCGCTTTTAGGCAGCCGTGGTATCGCTTACCAGCGTCTGCACATTCGGCCGGAGCAGATGCTGACTGCCTCACAATCGCGTCCTAATCCCGAAAATCGCCGGGCTGCAGGGGAAAGCCCGCCGGGCGATAGTAGATCGACCTTAAGCGCTCTTGGCTTGACGACAATTCCGCGACGTCACCGCACCACGCAAATCAAGAGCTATATTTTCTTAGTCCCGACGAACCGCATGAAGACGCGGCGTTCATTGAGGCCGAACAATACGACCTCGTAACGCTCGGGCTCCCCGCCCTCCATACCCGGTGAGCCGACTGGCATACCTGGAACGGCGATGCCGATCGCTTTAGGTTTCTCAGTTAGCAGTCGATTTAGGGCTGCTGCCGGCACGTGACCCTCGATAACGTAGCCGGCGATTTCGGCCGTATGGCACGCTGCGAGATCGGCAGGAATTCGAAGCCGCTTTTTTATTGAATCAAGGTCTTTGGTTTCGCGGAGGTCCGTCACAAATCCGGACTTCTGGATGTGACGCACCCAACCCAGGCAGCACCCACACTCCGGGTCTCGGTGGACGGTCACGGACGGCCGCTCGGCCGCGGCCACCTTCGCAGGCTTGAGCAAGCATGCGGCTCCAACGACGAACATGTATCGACGGGTGAAGTTAACCATGGCAACTTGGTCCTTCGATGTGCGTGACAAAAAATAGGCAGAACGTCCGTAGTTGATGAGGACTCGCAGATGCTCATCCCGTTAGGGGAACGCACTGAAAGCTTGGCGACGGGCCCTCTGACGGTTCACTCTCACCATCGTCGATCACGCAGAACTTCTGCGACCCAAGCTTTCGACCGGCGTGCCAAAATTCAAACACCCACTCACCCGGTACGATCTCCCATGATCGGTCAAACCTGAACTCGCGGTAGGCAGGAGCTCCGATAACACCCTCAATCATGTATTCGCTGTGGTGATGTCGCACTCCGCTGGCGGGATCGAGTAAACCCAATTCTGGAAAACGGGTGACGAGTTTAATCTCAGCTCTGCCTCCTATCGGGGCCCCGGTAATGATGTAGCGAAGTCCAAATCGCAACGATTTCCGTGCGGGAATGATAGTCGTGCTCTTAATAAGAGATACATCCCGGACTTTCGTTATCGGGCCAAAACTACTGTGGCCGACCGGCGGGCCGCCGCTGTTGGCTTGAAAGATCCCACGTTCTAACACTGACGCTCGTTCGACTCGATGCTCATCAGACAGCGAGATCGATGTTGCGAGGACTGGAAGTAAGAACACACCAGCAGCCCCGAGAGCACGAGGGACTGTCATCGTCGGCTTGTCAGAGCCCCGGCATCTCTTTTCACGGCCTTCGGTCAATGCGGTCATGAATCCTCATTTCCTCCGGGAGTGGAGATATTCGCTTCGTGCACAATTTCTAGACCACCCTTGAGAACGAGCAAGACGATCGCGAGCCCGATGAGAAGGTCGGGAACTGGCGAACGAAAGATCATTACGGCTACGCCCGAAGCGACGATGCCGAGATTTGCGAGCATGTCATTGGTGGTGAAGATCCAAGAGGCTTTGAGGTGCACTCCTCGATTTCTGTGCGCACGGAGAAGGCGCAGGCATACAAGATTGGTGCCGGCATTCAGAATTGCCGTCAGAATCATGGCGAGCCCGTAAGGCTCACCACCGGCAAAGAAACGTCTTATCACCTCGACGAACAAACCTAGCGCCAGGGCGATCAGAAGGATGCCTGATAATCGTGCCGCCCATCTCTTCGCCGCGACTGAGCGCCCGACCGCATAAAGACTGACGGCGTAGACTGCCGAGTCCGCCAGATTGTCGAGGGCTGCGCCGAGCAGACCTGTTGAAGCTGCAACAAAACCGACGAGCCCGGCCACCACGAACTGGGTGAAATTTATGCCGAGCACCCAAATCAGCGTTCGGCGCTCGTCCTCGTTATTCGGGTCAAGCCCGTGCTCCGATTCTGCATCGTACGACTTAGCCATGCCCGCAGCTCGGCTGGCGTAGTAACCGACTTTGAGCGACCATCGGCCGCCCAGCTTTCTGCCATTGAGCGTGCTTCCACCCCGTAATCGGCCGCCAAATTGCGGAAAGCTCTCGATGGTCTACGTGCGGGCCCTCAGTAACCACGAATTTCATTATTCGGCATGCTCCCCCTAGCGGCGGGCCTTGAAATCGCCCTCGCGGGAGGATAATTCAAACACCTGTTGAAGTGTTTCACGGATGCGTGAGGATGCCAACCCAGCTGGAGGAAGAACGTGCGGTCGAGCTGGCGGAGATTTTCCGCCTTCTCGGCGATGCGAACCGTCTTCGCATCGCCGTCGCTTGCCTGGACAGTCCGCTCTGCGTTGGCGATATCGCCCAGCATGTCGGACTTTCAGCGTCCCTCGTCAGCCATCACCTGCGACTACTTCGCGCTGCTCGTTTCGTGCGTTCGCAGAAGCGAGGCAAGCAGGTTTTTTACGGCGTAACGGACGATCACGTCCGTTGCGTAATCAACGACATGGTAGCCCACGTCGGCGAACGTCGATCGGGCACGGAGGATGACGATGACGGATGCTGACCTCGCCCCAAGAGCGACAACTGGACGCCGCCGTTTCCAGGTTGAAGGTCTCGACTGCCAAAACGAGGTTCTTCAGCTGAAGGCAGCTGTAGGTCCCATCGCCGGTGGGGACGAAATGCTCGCGTTCGATACCAAAGCCGGCCTGATGGAGGTTACGCTTACCCAGAACAGCCCGAGCGACGAGGCAATCATCGCGGCCGTGGCTAGCACCGGAATGCGAGTGGTCTCACACATGAGTCCGCAATCCGAGCTTCTCTTCGAAATCGCCGGTTTGGATTGCCAGAATGAGGTGCGCCAGCTCAAAGCTGCTGTTGGTCCTGTGGTTGGCGGCGATGCCAGGCTCGGTTTCGACACCAAGCAGGGCACGATGCGGGTTAGCCCGCAGGATCTCGCCACGATCGATGAAATTGAGAAAGCTGTGGCGGCTACCGGAATGCGGGCCAGGCTCCGCTCGGGGGCGCTCGACGAGGCTCCACTCACATTCCGGGTGCAAGGTCTCGATTGCCAGAATGAGATCAGACAGCTCAAGGCAGCGGTAGGTCCCCTAGTCGGCGGTGACAACAATCTCACTTTTGATACGAAGACCGGCACGATGTGGGTCGCGTCTCAGTCGCAATCAACAGCGCCAGCAATCCAGAATGCCGTGGCCACGACTGGAATGTCGGCCGAGTTGATCTCCGAAGAACTCGTCGCAAAGGAGCAGGCAGTTGCTCCTGTCTCCGGAGAGGCGACCTGCAATACCTGCTCAGGCGACCTCATTGGCGATCAGGCACTCACCGCCCCCGTGCCCATTTTGCCGGGCCAGGCAGTGTTCAAGGTGCACGGAATGGATTGCGGCGACGAGGTCGCAGCTCTCAAGCGTGAGGTTGGTCCAGTCGTCGGGGGCGAGGATAGGCTCGCATTCGACTTGGTGAATGGACGCATGTCGGTTTTAGGTCGCGCGGATGCGTTGCCTATCGAACTCATCGAAAAGGCCGTACTACGGACAGGGATGACGGCCGAGTTGTGGCAAGAAGGCGCCACTTCCGATGCCACTATCGCCGAAGAGCGACGTCGTCGCACGCAAACCATTTTGACCACTGCGAGCGGGCTGCTGGCCGCGGCTGGTCTGGCGCTGCATGCCCTTCTCGGGGGTGGTATCGCCGCTGCCGTCGGTGCAGTCGAGACCACGGGCGGCACACCTTTGCTGGCGGTCGCCGCCTATGTTCTTTCGATCCTTGCTGCCGTTCGCTATGTGGCCCCGAAGGCCCTCCTATCTGCTCGACGCCTGCGGCCTGACATGAACCTGCTGATGGTCGTGGCAGTGGCTGGCGCTATCGGCATCGGGGAGTGGTTTGAGGCCGCAACAGTTTCCTTCTTCTTCGCGTTGGCTCTGGCGCTCGAGGCGTGGAGTTTAGGTCGGGCGCGCCGGGCGGTTGCGGCGCTCATGGAGCTTGCTCCGACAGTTGCGCGTGTGCGCCGTCCCGATGGCAGCGAAGCCGAAGTACCCGCTGGCGAGGTGGCCGTTGGAGCCCTCGTCGTCGTGCGTCCCGGCGATAAGATTCCACTCGATGGACGAGTGATTTCCGGCGAGAGCGAGGTGAACCAAGCGCCAATCACCGGCGAAAGTGTTCCCGTGCCGGTCGAGCCAGGTAAGGAAGTTTTCGCCGGCACGATCAATGGGGAGGGCGCCCTTGAAATTCAAACGACCAAGGCTGCGCAAGACACGACACTTGCCCGCATCGTCCGCATGGTGGGATCAGCTCAGAGTCGACGCGCTCCGAGTGAGCAATGGGTCGAAAAATTCGCGCGGGTCTATACGCCGGCAGTGATGATCCTGGCACTGGTTGTATTCCTGGCGCCGCCGCTCGTTTTTGGCGGCGCGTGGGAGCCTTGGTTCTATCGAGCACTTGTGCTGCTCGTAATCGCCTGCCCTTGCGCGCTCGTCATCTCTACACCCGTGACCATCGTCGCCGCGCTGGCAGGCGCAGCCAAACAAGGGGTGCTTGTTAAGGGCGGCGTCTATCTTGAGACGCCGGCTAAGCTGAAGGCGATTGCCATGGACAAGACCGGAACCTTGACCGAGGGCCGGCCAAAGGTGGTCGAGCTTTTGCCGTTAGGAAACCGCACTGAAGCAGAGTTGCTGGAGTTTGCAGCCGCTCTGGAGGCGCGAAGCGAACATCCGCTCGCGAAGGCGATCCTCGACATGGCGAAAGAGCGCGGCATAAACGTTGCCCCCGCGGCTGCCGTACAGGCAGTTCGGGGCAAAGGAGTGATCGGCCGCGTCGGCGCTCATGACGCTTGGCTCGGATCGCGAAAATACCTGGAGGAACGCGCAAAGACCGCCGTGATGCCGGAAGTCCTGCTTTCGGCTGATCGGATTGCGGGCGCTGGTCGCACGGTGGTCGCTGTTGGCGACGAAACTTCCGTGTGGGGCTTGATCGCAATCGCAGATGCCGTCCGCCCCGAAGCCAAGCGCATCGTCGCGGAACTCCACGCAGCGGGCGTTGAACGCGTCGTCATGCTCACCGGCGACAATCGTGCGACCGCCGAAGTAATCGCCCGAGAAACCGGTGTGGACGAGGTCCAGGCTGAGCTTCTTCCTGAAGACAAGGTCGCCGCCATCGAGCGGCTGGTCGGACAATTTCATAAGCAGAGGGGCGCCGTCGCAATGATTGGCGATGGAGTCAATGACGCCCCGGCAATGGCACGCGCCGATCTAGGTATAGCCATGGGGGCGATGGGCTCCGACGCGGCGATTGAGACCGCAGACGTCGCTTTGATGGCGGACGATCTCTCAAAACTACCCTGGTTGATCCGGCACTCGAAGGCGACGCTTGCCATCATTCGGCAGAACATCGGGTTCTCCCTCGCGGTGAAGCTGTTATTCACGGGCTTGACGATTGCTGGCTTCACCTCGCTATGGGGCGCTATCGCCGCCGACGTTGGCGCATCCTTACTGGTGGTCCTGAATGGACTTCGACTCCTCACGCGCGGACAACAGCAGACGTCTTGACCGTTCCGCGCACGGGTGATTCAGGCACGTGTTACTTGCGTGCGCAAAAACGTTTAGCGAGGAATTTCATTTGGCTTTAGGTACCAATATTGGTTTGGCCACAGCCTTCGCTGCCGGGGCCGTGTCATTTCTCTCGCCCTGCGTCCTGCCGCTCGTCCCAGGCTACGTGTCTTACGTCGCTGGTCAGTCGGTTACAGGTTCCAACGCGGGTCAAGCGCGATTGCGCACCCTTGGGCTAAGCCTGTGTTTTGTGCTCGGCTTCTCAACTGTATTTGTGCTGCTTGGGTTGGGCGCGAACGCGTTGAGCATGGTCCTGAACGCTTACCGATGGGAGGTCAATCTCGCCAGCGGCTTGCTTGTTATTGTCTTCGGCTTGTTTACCGCGGGCCTTCTTCGCTTGCCATGGCTTCAGCGTGAGTTGCGATGGCATGGAGATCCACCCGGCAGCGGGCCAGTTGCAGCCTATTTTCTCGGTATGGCTTTCGCCTTTGGATGGACCCCCTGCATCGGCCCCGTGCTCGGTGCGGTACTGGCCGTCTCAACGTCCTCGGCCAGTCTAAATGGGGTTGCTCTCCTCGCCGCGTATTCGCTTGGCCTGGGAGTGCCCTTTATTCTAGCAGCCCTCTTCATGGGCGGGTTTATGGAAAGGCTGCGCACCTTCCGCCGAACCGGTGTCGCTTTGCAACTCGCAGCTGGCGCCATCATGGTTGTGATGGGGGTAGCCATGATTACTGGTCACCTCACGATGTTCGCCATCTTCATGCTCGAGACCTTTCCAGCACTCGGGACGATCGGATGAGAACCGATCCGATCGTCCGCAAGCACGCAGCTGAACCGTCGGTGCGCGGGCTGAAAGTCTTTGGACTGGGTCTAGCGTTGATGTGGTTGCTCTTAGATCAAGCAACAAAGTGGTGGATTCTCGAATATGCCAGCGCGCTAACTGAGCCGCTGCACGTCACGTCATTTTTTAACGTAGTGCTCGGCTGGAACAGGGGCATTAGCTTTGGGATGCTGGGTGGTCATGAATTGCCACCTTGGACGCTTGCTCTCTTATCAGGAAGTATCGCGGTGGCGCTCATTGTTTGGCTGTTGCGGACGCCGGACCGCCTTATCGCTACGGGCCTGGCTCTCATCATCGGCGGAGCTCTTGGCAATGCCTCGGACCGCATCCGTCATGGAGCGGTGGTCGATTTTCTCGACTTCCACTTGGCGAACTGGCATTGGCCAGCATTCAACATTGCGGATGTCGGCGTGGTCTGTGGGGCTGCGTTACTGATACTGGAGAGCTTTGCACACCGAGACCGTGAAGCAACTTAAGGGCACCGCGAAAGGTGGAGAGCGTGCATACAGATCTTTTGGTAAGCTACAGGTCGTCGGAAGGCACAATCGTGACTGGAACAGTCGGCCCGCTCGGCCGTCGGTCGATGGTTTTGGCCGTGAGCATGATGCTCATCCTCGGCACGACCTTACATGTACAGGCCGCAGATGCCTCAGTATGGGATGGGGACCACCGCTCGACGGTCAGGCTCATTGCCGGAACTCCACTGGAAGAACACGGCACCCGAGTTCTAAGAGGCGGTATTGAACTGAAGTTCGGTTCCGGGTGGAAAATGTACTGGCGACACCCTGGCGATGCCGGGGTCCCGCCGCGCTTCGACTTCACAGGATCACAGAACATCGCGGAAATAACGGTGCTGTGGCCCGCACCGCAGCGTTTCTCCGAACAAGGGACGAACCTGATTGTCTACAAAGACAATGTGGTGCTGCCGTTGCGCATCGTGCCCGAAAATCGAAACAATCCGGCGATGATACGCCTCAAGCTGGATTATGGAATCTGCGAAAAGCTATGCATACTGGCAGAAGCCAAATCAGAATTAGCCCTTTCGAGTAACGCGACATCGCATGAGCCAGCGCTCGCGGCAGCGGAAGCGCGGGTGCCAAGACAAGTCGCGATCGGCGAAGGCGGCCATCTTTCCATACGCGCGGTTCTGCGTGAGGTGGGATCCACTTTGCCGCGGATGGTGGTGGACATCGCGGCTCCTGACGCGTCCAGCGTCGACCTCTTTGTCGAAGGTCCGACGGCTGATTGGGCGTTACCGCTGCCGGAACTCATTTCGACGGAGGGGGGTCTGCGCCGCTTCGCCTTCGAGCTCAGTGGAATGCCGCCCGGCGTCACGGCGAGGGGGTCTGTCCTCAGGTACACCGCGATTGCGGGCGAGCAGGCGATCGAAGTTTCGACTCCCGTGGACTAGCCATCCAGCAACCCCGACCATCCACCTTGGGTTCGATGCGTAGGCCACCGGCCGTCATCGGCCCGCAATCATCAGGCCTGCTGCAAGCAGGTAGGAAGCAACGGTGGGTGCTCCAGTCAGCGCCATGCCAAAAGAGCGTCGCGCTGCACCCTTGGAATAGTTCAAAGAGAAAGTTAGACGTCCGACAAGATAAAGGACGACGAGCAGAGGAATGATCACCAATTCAGCACCCCGGAGGACGGTCGCAAGGACGAGGTGGGCACCGAAGGCAAGGACTGTCTGCTCCAGCGAGTTCTGCAATATAGCCGCAGGAATCGCGATCGCTTCGCTAGGCGGGCCGAACGCCTGCCCCTTTCGATCAACAGGCGATCGAAACCGCCCGCTGCTCACCGCCCGGACGCACCAGGCCAGCCACACGAACAGAAGCAGATCAGCTTTTAGAGCGAAAGCTATTTGGTCACCCATCGTCATCGCGGAGCTTAGCCCAAACATTTCAGCCGGCAGCCAAATATATCCTGCGGCCAGGGCAGGAAGCGCAAAGGCAAGGGCCAGCGCGCTGCCGCGCAGGATGCCAAGTTGTTCCGAGTCGAATGCCATATCTACTCCGTCATTGGGCAAACGCCCGAACACTCATTAGACGGTAGTTGATCATGATCCCCTCTTTCTCCCCTTATCAGCATGAGTTCATGCCTGTTGCAGCTTGTGTTCCAAGCACCCTCGACTGGCGGGCGCCGTCGGACAGCTCCGCGCGGGTATGGCTCGAGGAGTTGGATCAGTCACTTGCCGAATTGTCGAAGAAAATTGAAATATGGGGCTCGTCCTGCAAACCGCCGATCAGGCGATCTCACTGGACTCCGCATTAATTCGCGAACCAGGATCGGAACCGGTCGGTGAAAGACGACTTCTGGTCTGTGGCGCCGGTAGATGCGGTCGCGGACTGCTGCTCAACTGAAGCCGGCGCCGCACGCGTTACGACACCGGATGCCAACGGTCGATTAGTGGCTGATAGGTCGAGATCACCTTGGACCTGCTTCTGAGGCTGCTGAGTTGCTAGTGACCTTGGACTTGCAATGGAGCGCGAGGCAGAAGCTTCAATCAGAATCTCGCGTGGCTCCGCAGCCAATGCGTCAGGCCGGCTGACGTCACCCAGAGATCGTCGCGTCTTTTCGTCCAAGTCCGGAGAGGCGCCCGTGCTAGCTGCCAAGGCTAATTTCTTCAGGGAAGGGTGGCCGCCGCCGTCCTGATAAACGAGGCGAATGGCGGGAATCCCCTTCGCAATCAGGGCAGCGACATCCCGTTCGTCCCGCGAGGCCTTTGCGGAAATATCTGCCACGAACGTCGGATCGGTATTGAACGCATATCGGCCACCCGAGACGGTCCACGTCGGCTCCTGTCCAGCAATTTCGAAAATATCGGAGCCTTCCTTCAGATTTTTCCAAAACGCGAAATTGGGGTCCGCGCGGTGCTTGGCCAGATTCTCGGCGGTCATTCGGAAGGGGTAAGATTGGAACTGGAAGGAGCGCTGTCCAGACGCGAAAGCCTCGCGCGCAATCGCATAGACCTCGGT
>DAIMKE010000058.1:0-13349 GCA_036721875.1 Bradyrhizobium sp.
ACGCGAACCGGTCCCCACTTCGCTTGAAAACGCTTCTGGGTTTCTGACGGCCGCGTTTTTCTTGCCAATCGGGGCCGTGCCCGATATCAGGTGCGGGCGTTTCCGGCTCTGCCCGGACGCTGCGTTCGGTCCGCCGCAATAGCTCAGTTGGTAGAGCACGTCATTCGTAATGACGGGGTCACAGGTTCGAGTCCTGTTTGCGGCACCATCTTCCCGGCCAGCCAAGTCCGATTTCGTCCAAAAGATGCGTAAAATCATAAAGTTATTGGCTGACGAGCGTCCAGCAGCGTCCGATGTGGTTTGTTGGTATCTGATGCATTGTGTTGGTATAATTGTTGGTAATGATCCGATGCAACGGGGAATGTACCAACATGGCACTGACCGATCGTGAAATTGCAAAAATCGAACCGGGCCCGGCGTTGGTGAAGCGGTCAGACGGAGGCGGTTTACAGCTCTGGGTGATGCCCGACGGCGCCAAGCGATGGCGGCTTGCCTACCGCTACAACGGCAAGCAAAAGACCCTCGCCATCGGCGTCTACCCGACAATCAGCCTTAGAGTGGCGCGAGACGCACGCGAGGACGCCAGACGCCTGCTTGGTGCGGGACAAGACCCCTCACTGGTCCGAAAGCTCGACAGGTCTGCGAAAGCTCAGGCGTCAGCAAATACCTTCAACTCGCTGGCCGACGAACTGCTCGAAAAGAAGAGTGCGGAAGGGAAGGCCGAGCGCACCTTCGATAAGGTCGAGTGGCTCTTGAATCTTGCCCGCCCGGATCTTGGGGAGCGCCCTATTTCGGAGATTGCTGCTCCAGAGGTGCTCAGGGTCCTGAAAAAGGTGGAGGCTCGCGGTCGTCTCGAAACCGCAAAACGGCTGCGGGCAACCATCGGGCAGGTTTTCCGCTTTGCGGTTGCTACCGGACGGGCAGATTCGGACCCGACGTCCTCCCTCCGCGGAGCTATTGCCTCGCCAATTGTTCAGCACCGGGCGGCTATCGTTGAACCCACAGCGTTCGGTGGATTGCTTAGGGCCATTGCTAGCTATGAGGGGGCTCCAGAAACGAAGGCCGCCCTGGAACTGCTTTCGCTGACCTTCGCGCGGCCTGGAGAGATTCGGGCGGCCGAATGGAACGAATTTGATCTTGATAACGCAGTTTGGTCAATCCCGGCAGCGAAGATGAAGATGCGACGTCCGCATCGCATTCCGCTGGCACCCCGCGCCGTTACCTTGCTGCGTGAGGTTCACGGTATCACCGGGAACGGACGATTCGTTTTCCCCTCCAATCGATCGCGCGAACGCTGCATGAGCGAAAACACGATGAATGGCGCCCTGCGCAGACTCGGTTTTACGAAAGACGAAATGACCGCGCATGGTTTTCGTTCGGCCGCCTCTTCGATGCTAAATGAATGCGGCATGTGGAATGCTGACGCCATCGAGCGTCAGCTGGCTCATGTCGATAACGACAGTGTGCGGCGTGCCTACGCTCGCGCGGACTATTGGGACGAACGGGTCCGCATCATGCACTGGTGGGCGGGAAGATGCTTGGAGATGGAGGCGGGCGGCATCGTCATTCCCCTGCGGGCAATTTGACCGACTCGTCGGATCAATCAAAATTTCTACTCAGCAACGCCCTAACGGCTCATAGCTCCCTGTACGGTTGATTGCTCGGCTAGCGTTTCCGGACGGCTCCAGCCGGCCGCCCTTCGGCAATTGCGGACTCTGTCAAGCTACTCACGCAGTTAATCCTATGGTCGAGGACCGTCAGAACTATCCCATGGTACCGGAAAAAACTAGGAGGCAACGCTCAGTCTGGCGCGAAAGCCGCCTGACCCGGCTCATACTCCGCTGTTCGGTTGGACGGTTTAGCTAGAGCACCTCACCAAGGGATACTTCCCAGAGCCAACTTCGGTTGAGGCGAATCTAGCGCGCAGAAGCGCCATCAGCTGCTCAAAGCTGTATCGCTCGTCCCGCGGCGAACGGTCAACCTCGACAACGAGGTGCCGAATAGGGGTTGACCAAAGGTCGCAATCGCCAAGTAGGATGTCGTACTCGGCGCCTTCGACATCGATCTTGAGAAAGTCGATCCCATCGACTCCAAGCTTCCCAAGTGTGACGCTAAGCGGCTCCGCGGGCACCGAAACCCTGCGAGCATTCTTCGCTCCAAGCACGGCGTAACGGGATGACCATCCGCTTATCTCGGAAGAATAGAAGTCGATAGTTCCGGCCTCGGACGCGGCGGCTTGATGCAATCGCTCAACATTCTGATTTGCCAGATTAAGATTGAGAAGGGCGAACGTATCGGGGTCGGCCTCAATCGCGATAATCCGGGCGTTCGGGGCCTGTAGCCTCGCATAGTATGAAAACAGACCGATGTTGGAGCCGACATCAACGATAGTTTTGGCACCCCCCAGCATGGCTTTCGGGTACTGGTCTCGCAAGAAGATTTCATAAAAGATGTGGGCGGCGCCGGCACCGTCTCGGATCTTGAAGTCGGTGCCATTTTTGAAGTGAAGTCCATCAATGGTGGACTCGCGTTTCCCGGCATCGTCTAGAAACTTTTGCTGATAAACCTCAGCACCATTCCGCAGCAAGGCCTCGTAAGGCTTTGCCTCGCGCCATTGGTTAAAGCGGTATAGGGCTCTTCCTGCTATAGACATCCCCCACCACTATCCCACGTAGACCCTCTAATCTAGGTCTTAAATGGCCGCTTGGCTTCGACGTCCTGGTATTTGTCACGTAGACAGCGCCGGCAAAAGGTAGTGTCTGCAACGGAGACCCGCGCTCACTCATGTAGTCGTTGATGACACCATGCCCATTGGCCAATACAAAATAATTCTCTGCTGGCTTGGACTGGATTTCGGAAAGTCCTGTTCGCACAGCCGGACGATGCCCGAGCTGCCGCAGATGCGAGAGAAGCCTCTTTTGTAATAGAGCCATCTGCTTCCTTCGTCGCGAAAATAGCCGACGTCAAAAGACCATCCGATGACATCTGGATGGCGCTCGACATGTTCAGCGAGGCCGCGATGCACGCAGTCATCCGCATCAACGAACATGACGTGGGCGGGTGCCAAACGTCCCGCCACAAAAAGTAACCGGAATTACAACCGGTTAAATGAGTCTGGCAGGCTGTACAGGCCGAAGTCCGAGCGCATTCTGCTGGTAAGCGGCCTAGCCGTACGTAGCTTTTTTAGCGTGTGGCGCACTCCCTGCCAGCCGGCCATCCGAATGCCGCTGTCGTTCTCACCCGTATTTGTCATATAGACCGTCCCGACGAACGGTAGCGCTTGCACCGGCGTTCCGCGTGCGCTCATGTAATTTTCGATGACACCATGCCCGTTCGCCAAGATGAAATACTTTTCACTCGGCTCCAATTCCGATTGCGGAAAATCGGACAGCGCGAGCCGGATGATTGCTGAGCTACCGCAGTAAGCCGCAAAGTTGCTTCTCAGATAGAGCCAACGGCTGCCTTCGTCATGCATATATCCGGTTTCCATTGACCATCCGTTGGCGTCTGGATGACGTGCTGCATGCGCGGCCAAACCGCAGTGCACGCAGTCATCTGCATCGACAAACATAACGTGAGCGGGACCCAGTTGGCGAGCCGCCACAAGGCCGACCTTTAGCTTGTTCCATTTGTCATTCATCCGCGCGGCCGTGTTAACAGTGGGAATTGGAAAATTCCGTTCGATTATAGTAAGAGCCGGATGCGTGAATTCGATTTCAGGTCGGGAATTGCAAACAAGAAACACTCTGAAGTCCGGCGAGCTTTGCGCGCAGATCGACCGCAATGTCCGCTCGCACATTCTGGATACTCGAAGCCAGTTTTTTGAGGCCTCTGGGCTTTGGAGGGCTAGTATGAACACAAGCATGGCATTCTCTCCCGCCCGCGAATTATAGCGGCGCACTGGGCAGCCTCGAGTCGTGCATAACCCGTCTCGCTCCGCCTGAAAAGACGGATAGTCACCTAGATTGCGTGGGCAAGGTGAGGTAGCGTTTACTCATGGGGGCTGCAGGCGAGCGGAACGAAACTATCGATGCACTGAGAGGGCTCGCAGCTCTTTCCGTTTGCTTTTTTCATTTCTCCAACACAGTCGGACCTTTTGCATCCGTAAGCGCTCTCCCGCCATGGATGGCATATGGTAGGTACGGCGTCGATGTTTTCTTCGTGATATCGGGATTCATCGTCCCTTACGCCATGGCGCGCGCCGGCTACACTCTCGGGGTCTGGCCTCGATTCATAGCGCGGCGACTAATCCGTCTTGAGCCGCCCTACCTGGTATCCATCGCTGCAGTCATTGTCATTGGGCTAGCAGCCTCTTTGACGCCGTGGTTTAAAGGGCAAGCGCCGCAATACGATCCATTGTTGATCGCCGCCCATGTAGGTTATTTCAATGCCTTTCTCGGTACGCCGTGGCTGAACCCCGTCTACTGGTCGCTTGCTATTGAGTTCCAGTATTATCTTCTAATTGGATTGCTACTGCCGGCGCTCCTCGTTGGCTCACAAATGACGCGCCTGGCGATCGTCGCACTGCTCGTAGCGACGCCCTCCATACTGCCAGTCGGCGGCTGGTTTGTGGCGTTCTATTTGCCGGTCTTTTCGGCGGGAATCTTGACGTTCCTTTTGGCGCAAAGACTTATTTCGACCGGTTCATACTGGGCAGCGCTCGCGGTACTTTTTGCGTACATGGCCCTCAGGTCCGACAGCGCAGCTGGCCTGACAACGACAGCGGTGACGATCGCCACTGCGATAATTATCGTCTGCGTAAGGCTACCTCACATCCGCGTGTTCGCATGGCTCGGTGCGATTTCCTACTCTCTCTATTTGTTACACGCCCCCGTCGGTGCAAAGGTCACCAACATAATAGCTAGATTTGGAATTTCACAGTCTTTGGAAGTCATTGCGATCTTACTGTCGCTGACCTCATCTCTTGCAGCTGCCTATGTCCTATACATACTCGTTGAGCGGCCATCCCAAGATGCAGCGAAGATGATTCCTTACGCTCCCTCTGTTGTCACCAAGCGCGCGGCGGCAGCTGGTGCCGCGCAACGGCCAGCGGAATAATAAAGATGATCTCGGTCACTCTCCCTCCGGCGGCGACCGCCTTGCGAGGTTTTGCGGTTTATTTGAGGATGTGACCTTAAGTCTAGACTTAAGGTCATGTGGCGAATGCAGGTCAAGGTCTTGGGCGCTGAACGTCGGCGCCGACGGAGTTACGACGAGAAGGTTCGTCTGATTGAAGAGAGTTGCAGGCTGGCGAGACTGTGTGCGGCGTCGCGCGCCGACATGGAATGGCACAAAGCCTACACGGAGCTGCCGGGCGGTTTTCCTGACACTGGCTTGTCGGTGCAGGCCGTGGCGCCAACGCCAATAATCACCTAATCCGACAGGAAGAGGGAATCACTGTGGAGCATCCTGGCAAGTACGCGTTGACGTATTAAATCTCGGTTTGATGTCGACTGCTCAACGACTCAATCTCAACGTGCTCGCGGCTGCGCCTGGCGTTGTGAACCAGGGTTTCGAGCGCATCAAGGAGACCTTCCGGAGGTAACTGTCGCGGCTGTGGGTTATACAGAGTTCGCATGATCTCTGCTTGCCGATGTCCCGGCACCTGACCGTAGCCCACAAAAGTCGTCATTTCGCTTCCGTGACCGAGGTTCTGGCTCCAAGCCTTCCACTCCTCGGGTGAACGGCAGATGGTTTCTCCAAGGCGGACCAGGGTTTTCCGGAAGGTGTGGGGGTTGACATATGGCAGCCCGCCGGCGGCGAACGCATCCCGGAAAATTTGGCGAATCGGATCAGTTGTACGCCAGGCGGTCCGGGTTAGCCCGGCGGCCGCAAAACTACGGGCCTCCGTGTGGCCCAACCGGGTGGCAGGGAACAAGGGATCATCCGATCCAAAGCCGAGGTCTCCAGTCAGCATGTCAACGTAGTCCGAGACAATGTTGAGAGATTTCGGGCCAACCGGGAAAAAGTGCGACGTGAAGGTCTTTCGCCGCTTGGTCTTCACCTCGCGTCCATCCTGAAAGACAGTCCGGGCAGCGAGATTGACATGCTTCAACTGAAGGGATGCCAGGGCTCCGTCCCGAACGCCCGTCAGCAGTGTAAAGGCGACGACGGCACGGTTGCGCTTCTCCACGGGGCTGTTTGAGGGCATCCTGTCGAGAACCTGCTCGATCTCATGGAGGGTCGGGACAGGTCCCTCCCGCCGAGCCCCGGCAATGCGACAATCCTGTTCTGAGGGTGTGAAATAGTTCGCCTCGTTGGCGTTGAGCTTCGAGCGAAAACCGGGCTCGCGCGAAAGCCACAAGAAGAAGCTGCGCAGGTGCTTCAGCGTGGTTGTGATCGTTGCCGCGCTGAGAGGGCGTCCGTTCGGGCCGGTTTGGTCGAGGAGGCCGGTACGGAACGACCGGGCTTGTTCGATATGAAATTTGCTAAAGGGCTTGTGGCTAGTCGAGGTCTCGAAACGATCAATGGCACGCAGGGCCGCATCGATCGTCGCATCCTGTTTCCCGCTGGCAGTCTCCAGGAAGAAGGCATAGTCGCGCTTCACGCGCTCGTTTTCAGAGTTGTATTTCGGCATCGGTGGTTATCCCCCCTCAGAGTGTGGATTACAGTGGGCATGCGGCGGCTCACCTAGGCGGGGGTCTCCGTGTGGAAATGAAATCCGCAAATCTCCGGCCGCGGCGGTGATGCGAGCCACCGAGGTGCGCCTGTGCATCATGCCGGTGCAGCTCGGGCAGAGCCCTCGCAGGCTGCCGAGCTTGGGTCCGTCAGGCCAGAACTCCACTTCGTCAAATGCTGGACGCCGCGGCTCTTTGCAGCGCAGGCAGTAAAGCCGTCCAGACCCGCACGGACTTTTCCGTGCAGTGGCCCGCCGCTTGAGAAAATCGATCAAGTCTAAGCCTCGGATGATCGTCGGGTAGCAATCACGGACAGGCTGGAGACCGGCCTTGAGCCAGTGGCGCACGGTGCCGGCCGTGGCCCCTGTTACCTTGGCGGCTTCCCTGACGTTGTAGGTGCGCAGCCGCTTGACCCGCTGGGCCGAGTGTCGTCGGTTTGCCAAGTGCCTAGCGTCCCAAGCGTTCGATCAGAGCCCGGATATCCTCGACGCGCCAGGCGGTGGTCTTGACGCCCAGCTTCACGGGCTTCGGGAAGCGGCCATCCTTGACGCCCTGCCACCAAGTGGACTTGCTGACGGGGATCGGCCCGGCCGGGGCGATGATCGAGGTGAGGCGCACGAAGCCGGTGTCCGGCAGGATCTTGTAGTTCCTCATGGTATTGCTCCATCCAGTTAAAGATGGAGCGAAACGATCACGTCCGATTTGCCGTTTGGCCGCATGCGGTTTGCGGCTTGCCGCGTGCGGCTCGTGAAGGTGCCCGTGCGGTTATCCCGCTTGCCGTTGCCATTCGTTCAACAGGTCTCGCGCCTCTTTGAGGTATCGCCGGATCGTATCGTCCGACAGTGGAATGCCCTCCAATTCCATATCGGAGACGATTTCGGCAATGGTTTTCGACCGTTTGTCTGCCGGATTGTAGGAATATCCTCGAACGGCCATGCCGAAAATCGCCTTCAGCATGTTCTGTCGCTCGATTAGCGATTGTGCCTTTGCAGGTTCTGGGGCTGGCGGCGCGCCGTTGACTGCAGCCAGTTCGCCCTCAAGCTCAGCGATTCGCAAATTGGCAGCTTCGATCAGGTCCGATTTCTTTTCGACGACGCCCTTCCAGTCCGCAATGTGCTTTTGGTACATTTCCCGCGAACTGTTGTAGCTGTCGTTCAGTTTATCGAAAGTGGCCTGCAACTCCTCGCATCGCTTTTTCCAATCAAAGAGCTTGCCCTTCAGCCTCTCGACCTTTGCGGAAAGATCAGGAGGAATGGCAATTTCGTTGTCCTCCGCCCATTTTAGAAAGATCGGTGGCAACACGGGGTCATAGAGCTTTTTCCAGACCTTCGCCCTTTCGGCCAGATCACGCAGCCGCGCGTATTGCTTCACGAATGGCGAGGTTCCGTTGTAGGTCTTAATTTTGTCCCAGCTTACGATTTCGGGAGCTTTCCCAAAAACAAGAGCGATGGCTTCGTCGAGAGACCAATGCTCCGCTTTACTCCAATGGTCGAAGTCAGCGTTCGCATGCGGCTGATTGAAGAATCGCGCGCCCTCCTCGCGCTGCATGTCGGCAATCGCAGCGGCCGTCTCCCTCTCGTAAAGCGACTGAAAATCGACAGGGGGAAGGTTTTCGAGTTCGGAACGATACCTACTTATCTCCTCGTGCCGAAGTATCCGACCCAACGTCGGCGTTCCTTTTGGCCGGGGCTGGTTCGACAAGGTCGCCAGAACCAATGGCGGGAATTTTCGATGAATTAGAAACTCAATGACATCCTTGCGGCCAGGCGGGTGAGACATGATCACTTTCCACAGGCGGCTGCGCGAATCGCCAACTCCGCTCTGTCGATTTGATCATGGCAGGGAAGTAGTAGTTCAAGTCCGCCGCGCCGAATCCGGCAATCTATCCCGGTTACAAATAAGTATGCAGCCGCCACAAAGTGTTGGTATATTTGTTGGTATCAATCCGCTGCGATGGAAATAATATCGTTATATATCAGCGCATTAGTAACAAAATGTGATGCCTGTTTGCGCACCAGCTTTTCCGAATCTCTTGATCAGGTTACCACCGGCCGTCCTCGGCGCGTGTCCGCGTGACCTGTCTCACATCAATATTCGCCCGCCGATCATAGTCTCCCCATCAACCTCAAGGGGAGATTTCAAAATGCGTACATTCATTCTGATTGCAGGATTCGTTTTGGCTTCCGTCACCGCGCAGGCGGGTGATCGGAGCCTTTCGCTCGGCGGTGGCGAGATCACGTCGACAACTGCTCCGGCCAGGGCTCCGGAGGGATCGAGAATCGTGGAGGCTCCCGCGGAAGCTCCGAAATATATCGAACGGCCGGCCGCCGTTGAATCCAAGGCTGAGACGCCCAAAGCTGAGACACCCAAGACGGTAGCCCCCAGGGCTGTGGCGCCGAGGACTGCGGCATCCAGGACGCAGCGGTACGCTAGCCGGCCCGCGAGTGCCGGACCCGGAAGACCGTCGGCCCGCAGAACCGCATCGATGTCGCGGAGTGCGGGATCGTACCGAATGCACCACCACGGGATCCGGGCGCGCATCATCACCGCCCTGCACCGGCACGGGATCTACTGGTAACTGCAAAAACACAACGCGCCCTCGGTTTCAAACCCGAGGGCGCGTTTTCGTTGTTTCACGCCGGAGCCGGCATCGGCCCCAAGGCAAATTCTTACTGCGTCACCGTCTGCACCACGCTGCTGATCGGGCGGCTGGCGACGGCGGGCACTTTCTGGTCCTTGACCAGCATCGCATCATATTCGGGCAGCGTTTCGAGTTGCTCCTTGGCGCGCATGTGCACGACCTTGTAGCCGCCGGCCTTGAGGCGGCGCAGAAGCGTCGGCAGCGCCTGCGCCGTGCTCTTCTGCAGATCGTGCATCAGGATGACGCCCTTGCCCTGCTTGTCGAGCTTGGTCATGACGTTGTTGATGACCTGGTCGGGACCCGAAGACCTAAAGTCGTTGGAATCGACGTCCACCGAGAACATCGAGATGTTGCGAGAGGCAAGATAGCCCAGCGCAACCTGCGTGTGCCCGAGTCCGGGGAAGCGGAAGAACGGCGCGGGCGCGGTCCCGATCGCCGTCTTCACGGCGCTGAAGCCCTTCTCGATCTCTTCCTTCATCTGCGCCTCGGTCAGCTTCTTGCTGTCGAGATGCGCGTGAGACCAGGTGTGCGAGCCGACGGTGTGGCCGGCGGCGAAGACCTGCTTGAGGATCTCCGGATGATAGGAGGTGTGCTTGCCGACCGGGAAGAAAATCGCCTTGGTGCATTCATCCGCCAGCGCCTTGAGCACGGCGGGCGTGGTCGGCCACGGGCCGTCGTCAAAGGTCAGCACGACTTCCTTGTCGGTCAGGAAATCGAACTGCTTGTACTGCAGGAAGCCGAAACCGGGACCGCCCGTGGTATCGATCACGACCATGCGGCTGACGCCCAGCGCATCGGGATTGGCGCAGGCCGATTTCGCCGGCTGCGGCACGGGCACGGGCAGGGGCGCGGGCGCCGGCTTCGACAGCGAGGCCGTGATCTCGACGTCATCCTTAAGGGAGGGTTTCGCGGCGACTGGCGCCGGCAGCGGCTCGGCCGTGCGGGCGGCGACGGTTTGAGGGGCGGCCGCATCGGCGTGCGGCGAGAAGGCCCAGAACCACACTCCGGCGATCACCACCGCCGTCACAACACTGGCCAGCATCAGGCCCAACGCATTACGCATCGCTACTCTTTCCAAATACGCGGGATACACACGCTACGACGCGATATTGCGAACAATGTCTTAACGCCTCCCCAACACCGGAAAGTTTGGTGAAGAAAATTAGGGTCTTAAATGAGGCTCATAGCTGAGTGACGTCAGTCACAGTCGCGCTCCTCGGATCGGCGCATGTTCCGTCCATCAACAACGGGGCTCGCTTCGCCGGGCCAACAGGAGCCGAAAATGACCACTCTGTTTACCAATGCCGCTCGCAAGATCAGTCTGGCGCTGGCTCTGAGCGCCGCATTCGCCGCCGTCTCATCGACGGCAAGTTTCGCCTTCAGCTCGGAAGCCCGGGAGCAGTGCACCGGCGACGCCTTCCGTCTCTGCAGTTCGGAAATTCCGAATATCCCGAAGATCACCGCCTGCATGATCAAGCATCGCGCCGATCTCTCCACGGGCTGCCGCGCCGTGATGGATCGCGACCTCGCGGCCAAGTCAGGCAAGCTGGCCGCAAAATAATCCGCTGGTCGTCGGTTCCGGAAGCGCTTGCGTCGTTGCGACGCAAGCGCTTTTCTTTTGCCGCGGTCGCGGAACGATGGCCGGGCGATTTCGTCTACCCGGGTCAGGCCCCAAGGACATGCGCTGCGGGAGACGTTATAGAACGCCCTGATTTAAGTTCACGAATATGAAGGCAGAGCACATGAACAGGATCTTTTTCGTCATTCCCCTGGTCCTGATGGCGACCAGCGCGTCGGCGCAGCAGACGCGGGCGGGACAGGACGCCTGTGCGCGGGATGTCTCGCGATACTGCCGGGCGCAAATGAATGATGGCGACCAGGTCATCCTGGCCTGCCTGAAGCAGAACCGCGCCAAGATCAGCAAGGGCTGCCAGCAGATGCTGGCGAGCCACGGGCAGTAGCGGGCTCGCCGGTCCGATGGCAATTCATCCCGCCCCGTTGTCCTCGGCGCGGACCGACTGGTAGAAGTCGTAGATCAACATGGCCATCACCAGAACGCAGATGATGATCAACGGCACCGCCTTGATCCACCACAGCAGAATGCCGAGAAACGTACAGACGCCGATAACGCCGATCAGTCCGGTGATGAAATTCGTCATCCGGCGCTCCCTGTTTTTGCGCGGCCGGCACCGGCCTTCGCCGCGCGGCCACGTTTTCCGAGTTTCCTGACCAGCCAGTTGGCGGTCCGCAGCAGCCGGGCATCGTTGCCGCGGCGCCCGACCAGTTGCACGCCGATGGGCATGCCGGTCTCTGACTGCAGCAGCGGCAGCGACACCGCCGGCGTTCCGAGATAGGTCCAGGTCGAGCAGAACGCCGGGTTGCCTGTGCTGTCGAGCCCGCGCGGCGCAGGGCCCGGCGCGGACGGGGTCAGGATAGCATCGTATTCGTCGAACAGGCCGTCGAGCGCGGCGTTGAGCGTCGCGCTGCCGGCCAGCGCCCGCGTGTAGTCCACGGCGAGAACGTTGCGCCCGCGCGCGATCAATTCACGCAGCACCTGGCTCAGAGAATCGCTGCCCTGCTCGAAATCGCGATGCAGGTTGTGCGCCATCTCCACTTCCATGACGGTGCGGTGCATATCGATGGCGCGGTCGAAACCCGGGCCGACCTCGACCTCGGAAATCTGCTCGCCCAGCGCTGCCACCAGCTCGGCGAATGCCTCCGTGGTCACCTTCTCGGCGTGCTTCCAGGAAGCCGAACGGACGAAAGCAAGACGCGGCGGCAACGGCGGCTCGCTTGTCGCCACATCGGCAAAAGGCGGTTGCGCGCGCGGGCGCGTATCCGGATCCTCCTCGTCGAAGCCTGCAAGGATCTGTGCGAGCAGCGCCGCATCGTCGACCGAGCGCGCGAACACGCCGACATGATCGAGCGCCCGCGACAGCAGCAGCGCGCCGCTTCGTGAAATCAGGCCATGTGTCGGCTTGAAGCCGACCACTCCACAGAAGGCGGCGGGGCGGATCACGGAGCCGTTGGTCTGCGAACCGATCGCGCCAGGCACCATCAGTGACGCGACGGCGGCGGCGGAGCCCGAGGATGATCCACCCGGCGTATGATCCGGGTTGTACGGATTTCGTGTCTTGCCAGGACTGAAATAGGCGTACTCGGTCGTAACCGTCTTGCCGAGGATCACGGCCCCCGCCGCGCGCAGCCGCGCCACGGCCGCTGCGTCGCGCCGCGGCGTGCGTCCGGCCCACAGTTTTGATCCGAACTCGGTCGGCATATCGCCGGTGTCGAAGATGTCCTTGATGCCCACGGGTACGCCATGCAGCGGACCTGTCGCCTTGCCCTGCTTGCGAC
The DNA here is from genome assembly GCA_036721875.1 of Bradyrhizobium sp. Classification (GTDB taxonomy): domain Bacteria; phylum Pseudomonadota; class Alphaproteobacteria; order Rhizobiales; family Xanthobacteraceae; genus Bradyrhizobium. Next base: position 12,613 of record DAIMKE010000058.1, read on the forward strand.
GATCGTCGGCAGCCTCGGCCTGCCGCATCGCGTAATCGCGATCCAGGAAAGCCCACGCGGCGATGTCGCCGTCGACCTCATCGACGCGCTTGAGGCAATCGCTAACCAGGTCCGCTGAACTGAACCGGCCGTCGCGAATACCGGCGGCTGCCTCCGCAAGGCTGAGCGCATTGAGGCTCATGCGCACCCTTTCAGCGTCGTGCCCAACCTGCTCACCGCGATCCATAGAGATAGCCGGGCAGCCACAGGGCTATCCCCGGGAAGATGTAAACCAGCGCCATGGTGAAGAAGACCAGGCCGACGAAGGGAAGTGCGCCGGAGAAGATGTCGGTGAGCTTCACCTGCGGCGGCGCCACGCCCTTCAGGTAGAAGGCGGCCATCGCAACCGGCGGCGTGTTGAATGCCGTCTGCGTGTTCAGCGCGACCAGGATGCCGAAGAAGATCGGATCGATGCCGTATTGCGGAAGCAGCGGCAGGAAAATCGGCACGAAGATGATGATGATCTCGGTCCATTCCAGCGGCCAGCCCAGCAGGAAGATGATCACCTGGGTCAGGATCAGGAACATGACCGGCGACAGGTTCATCGAGGCGAAGAACTGCTCGACCACCGTCTGTCCGCCGAGGAAGGCAAATACCGCGGAGAACGTCCACGATCCGATGAAGAGGTAGCAGACCATCGCGGGGGCGCGCACGGTCAGATACACGGATTCGCGCATCATCGTGAAGTTGAGCGAACG
>DAIMKE010000059.1:0-13263 GCA_036721875.1 Bradyrhizobium sp.
GTTCAAGCTCGTTCTGCTGGGCCTTCAACCCAGCTGCTACGGCTACGGCAGCGGGTCGTGCGACGGGACGAGCTGGCAGGAGTCGGTCGGTTTCGACTTCGGTCAACTGTTTGCAGATTACGGCTACGAGTATACGCCGATCATCTTTACGCAGGATCTGGTCGATGCCGTCGCGAACGCTGGAGGCTTGCTCGTTTCCTCGCGTGCGACGCCATCCGGCGGGGTGGATCCCGCGCAATACGGATTGAGCGAGACGGCATTCGTCTATCTGGCCGATGTCTTCGGGGATATTTCGGGGCTCTTCTCCCAGACCAAAACGCTGACCGTGCGTCCGCAGGCGTTCGCGTCGGGTGGCTTCGGCGGCCTTTCGCTCTCCGGGGCCGCCGTCAAGCTCGATGCCGTCAGTATTGCCCTTCCGGGTTCGATCGCGATCAGCGGCTCATTGCTGAACTACAATGGAACGACGTCGCGGCTGTCGGCAACTTCGATGCGCCTCGTGGGTTTGGACGTCGTGGCCCCGCCCGCGGCAGCGCTCGGCGGCGAGCTGACGCTGTCGGCGTCTTCGATCGATGTCGGCGACGCCGGCATCCGCGGCTACGCCCAGACCAGCATCAACACCACAGATCTGCGTCTCAGCGGTGGATTTGACGTCGACGGAAAACTCGTGATCTCGGCCGGACAAATCTTTCCGTTCACGCAGACAGCAGCCACGATCTCGGCCTCCCAGTCGATCACCATCCTGGCCAACGGCGAGGCACCGGCGTTGCCGTTCTCCGCCGGCGGCACGCTGACGCTGAATGCGCCGATCATTGATCAGCGCGGCACGCTGCGCGCCCCGTTCGGCCAGATCGTGCTCAATGCCACGGACGCCTTGACGCTTGGCGAGGGCAGCATCACGTCCGTATCCGGTGCCGGCCTGACCATGCTTTACGGCACTATCGCCGATCTGACGTTGTGGTACGGCAACGACCTCACCGCGCCGCTGACGGCGCCGCCGGAGAAGCGCATCACCCTGAAAGCGCCGACCATAGACGCGCGCAGCGGGGCGGTGATCGATCTGTCGGGCGGGGGCGACCTGCTGGCCTATCAATTCGTGCCAGGTTCAGGGGGATCGTCCAACTATCTCGCCACCAGCGACGCCGTGGCGATCATGCCGGTGAGCAAGGTATCGGCAATCGACCGGCAGCAGGTCATTCACCTCGATGGCGGCTACGGCATTCCCGCTGGCGACTACGCCGTCCTGCCGGCGAGCTACGCCCTGCTGCCCGGCGCCTACCGGCTCGTGCCTTTCACGAACAAGGGACAGCCGATCTACGGCACCAGACACGCGACACAACTCGCCGACGGTTCGGTCGTCATGGCGGGCTGGTCGTCGATCACCGGCACCGGCGTCTACGATCAACGCGCCCAGACCTACAGGGTCTCGCCGATCGAAACCAGCAGGCTTTATTCCGAATACAAGATCTGGACGGCGAACGACTACTTCGCCTCGTCCGAATTCGTCGCAGCCATGCGTCGACAGTCCGGCCTCGAGGTGACCGCGCTGCCCCGCCTGCCGATGGATGCGGGCGCACTGCAGATCGAGGCGACGGTGGCCGTGAGCTTGAACGGCACACTGCTGGGTTCCGCGGAGGCGGGCGGACGCGGCGCGGTCGTCGATATCTCGGCGGACAAAATCGCCGTCGTCGGCGGTGTCGATGCGGCGGGCTACCGGGCGGCCGGCTACCTGGTGCTCGACGCCGGCCAGCTTTCCGCTTTCGGCAGCGAAAGCCTGCTGCTCGGCGGCACCCGCAAGCAGACGGTGAGCGGGCTCGAGGTGGACGCGGTGGCGAGCAACGTCGTCATCGCGACCGACGGCTCCGCGGCGACCGCGCTCGTTGCGCCGGAAATCCTGCTGGCCTCCGAACAGATCATCGACATCGCGAGCGGCAGCATCGTCGAGGCGCGCGGGACGATCGGCGGCGGCTCCGGTAACATCCTGATCAAGCCGGTGATTGCGGCCGTGATCGATACCAAGGGCACCACCGACACCTCGGACGACGTCGTCACGACGCCCGCCGTGGACTATGGCGCCTTCGTGCGCGTTTCCAACGGCGAGAGTTTGAAGGCGGTCCGGACCGGTGCGGTGAACACGCAAGGGACGTTGAGCATCGGTGCGGCGACGCTGCGCGGCAAGACGATCATCCTCGACGCCACCAGGACGACCACCGTTGCCGCCAATGCCGATCTGCGCGCCACGGTGCTCGATGTTTCGAGCGGGAGGATCAGCATCGGCTCGCCGACCGGGACCCCCGATGGGTTAGTGCTCTCGGGTTCCTCGCTGGAGGCGCTGGCTGCGGCATCCAGCCTGACTCTGCGCAGCTACTCCTCGATCGACTTCTACGGCAACGCCACCATCGGAACGCGCGGCGCAGACGGAAGCTTTGGTCTGGGAAAGCTGGAATTCGATGCCGCGAGCCTCAACGGCGCTACCGGTGCACACGTGACCATTGCCGCCGGTGAAGTCTTGTTCACCAACGGCTCCGGCGCGACCGCGCCCGGGCTTGGCGGCTCCGGCGGGACGCTCGTCGTGAACGCTGAGACCATCACGCTGGGCACGGGCGCAAAGAGCGTCGATGGATTCGGCCGCGTTGCTCTCGAAGCCGACACGGCGATCCTCGGTCGCGGCGCCGGAACCATCGACTTCGGATCCGCCAATCTCGCCTTCGCCGCGCCGCTGCTGAGCGCCGAGAGCGGCGCCGCGCAGGACTGGACGACGACAGGCGCGTTCCAGTTGACGGGCACATCTTCTGCTGCGGCCGTGGACACGCTCGGCGCAAGGCTCTCCATTACGGCTGCCTCGATCGTACAGGGCGGCCGGATCGATCTCGCGGCCGGCTCGCTTAGCCTGCGCGCGACCAGCGGCGATGTCGTGCTGACAAGCGGGTCCGTGACGCGCGCCGCAGGCGTGGTCCGGAATTTCTATGACCAGAGCCTGAGCATCGCCGGCGGACGCATCGCGCTCACGGCCGACCAGGGCAGGGTCGACGCCATGGCGGGCTCGCTGATCGACCTCTCCGGCAGCGGGGCGAAAGCCGGCACGCTCGCCATCGTTTCGGCGCAGGCGGCGCTGCTGGACGGCGTTCTGCGGGGCGATGGTGGCGGCAGCTTCACGCTGGACACCGGTTCGATCCCGAGCTTCGCGGCGCTGGCGGACAAGCTCGCCGCCAGCGGTTTCAACGGCGATCTCAGCGTGCGCCTGCGCGCCGGCGATCTCACCATCGACGGGACGACCCGGGCATCTTCGTTCGCGTTGGCCGCCGATGCCGGCAGCATCGTGGTCACCGGCACGATCGACGTCAGCGGCGCCAAGGGCGGGACGATCGCCTTGTCGGCCAAGCAGGACCTCACGGTGGCGGCCGGGGCGCGGCTCTCCGCCAATGCGGGCGATGCCAGCGAACGCTCCGGATTGATCGAACTCGGCAGCATCGACGGAATAATGGACCTGCGCGCGGGGGCGCGCATCGAAGCGCTCGGCGGCCGCAACGGCAATGGCGACATCAAGCTGCGCTTCAGGCGCGACGACGGCGCGGGAACCGTGAATCTCGTGAGCGCCGCGGCGACCATGACTGCTGCCAGGATCGTCGCGGAGGCGTATCGCGACTATACGACGACCTCGGTCGATGCGTCGCTCCCCGCGGCGCTGGCCGATGCTGCGACGTTCATGGCCAACCACGCGGCGGGGATCCAAGCGAGCCTCGGTCGCGCGGGCGACCCGACCTTCCATCTGGTGCCCGGCATCGAGCTGACGTCGACCGGCGACCTCACGCTGTCCAGCGCCGTCGATCTTCACGCCGCCCGATACAATGGCGAGGCCGGTGTGCTGACCTTGCGGGCGGCTGGCAATCTCCTCCTCGACGCCAGCCTGTCCGACGGCTTTGCGAGCGCCGCCGCCACGGCCGCGGTGCTGACGGATACCGCCTCCTGGTCCTATCGTCTCGCCGGCGGCGCCGATCTCGCCGCTGCCAACCCCCTGGCGGTCCGACCGCTCGCCGCCTTCGCCGGCGCGACATCGGGCAGCGTCAAGCTCGCCAGCGGCGCGATCGTGCGCACCGGCACCGGCGCGATCGACGTCGCCGCCGGCAACGACGTCACGCTCGCCGACCAGACGGCGGTCATCTACACGGCCGGTGCCAGGATCGCCGATGCTTCGCTCGGCGGCACCTATACGGGCAACATCGCCAACCCGGCCTTCACCAGCGGTGGCGGCGATATCCGGATCTCGGCGCAGAACGACGTCAGGACGCTCGTTCCCGGCGGCCAGATGATCGTCGATTGGCAGTGGCGCGCCGGCCGCTTCCAACTCGATAGCAACAACTTTTTCACCGACGTCTTCGAGGCCGGCATGCAGACCGCCTGGTGGATCAATTTCGCCAACTTCCAGCAGGGCATCGCTGCGCTGGGCGGTGGCAGCGTCAGCGTGACCGCCGGCCGCGACGTCGCCGAGACCTCGGTGATCACGGTGACACAGGGGCGGGTCGGCGGTGGCCGGACGGCGGGCGAAGCCAAAACCGTCGCCATTACAGGCGGTGGCGACCTGACGGTCGCGGCGGGCCGCAATATCCTCGGTGGCGTCTATTACGTCGATGGCGGCGCGGGAGTCATTGCGGCAGGCGGCAACATCACCGCCGGCCACACCATCTCTTATCTGGAACGCAGCGGTGACGAGACGTTGGTGCGCGGCGTTAACCCGCAACTCGCCATCGGCGATGCAACGCTCACGGTTTCCGCCGGCGGTGCCATCGAACTCGCCGGCGCCGGCAATCCGACGCAATGGTTCCGCTCAAGGGACAATGCACTCGCCTTCGGTGAGGACTTCGGGAATCTTCCGACCGGGCAGGGCTACTTCAGCACGCAGACGCAACGAACCGCCCTGTCCGTCCTCGCGACGGGCGGCAACGTCAAACTGTGGAACGATACCCAGACCACCTACAACGCCTCGCAGGCGGCATGGCCGGGAATCAATCCGAACTATCTTTTTAACTACGCCACGGATCCGTTCATCTACTATCCCGGCAAGACCAAGGTCGTGGCCGCCAGTGGCGATATTAACATCGTCAACGGCATGCTCGTGCTGCCGAGCGCGACAGGCAACCTCGATCTGTGGGCGCAGGGCTCGCTCTATCTCAAGCTCATCAGCAAGGAGAGTTTTTCGCGTGTGCTGGCGGTCGGCTCGATGGACGCCGGGCATTTCGGTACCCCCGCCGCCCCGAACCATATTCCGACAGGGAGCTGGTACGGTGCCCCCGTTTCTGGCAGCCAGACCGCACTCACCTCGATCCTGCACGCGGGCGACCACGAGCCGAGCCGGTTCTACGCCGTGGACGGCGACATCGTTGCGGGCGACCCAGCCAACAAGGTCAACACCGCGCCCTTAATCTATGTGGGCGAGCAGGCCCGGTTCCGTGCCGGCCGCGACGTCGTCAATCTGAACCTGCGCGCCCAGAACAGCCAGGCGAGCGATCTTACGCTGGTCACCGCCGGCCGCGACGTCAATCTGGGCCGTGGCGCCATCTCCATCGACGGCCCGGGCTTCGTACTGGTCGAGGCCGGCCGCGACGTCTTCCTCGGCAAGGGGGGCGGCATCGAGACCGTCGGCAATGGCGCGACCGAGGGCAGCAATCCGATCTATCGCAACACCGCACTGCCAAGGGGCGGCGCGGACCTGCTGGTGCTGGCCGGCACGGCGGACGGCCCGCAATACGACGCCTTTATCGACGCCTATCTCGACCCGACGAAGGCCGCGGTGAGCATCGACTATTTCGTATCGCTGATTTTCTTCATGCGTCAGGTCACAGGCGATCCGAACCTGTCGGCGGAGGCGGCCCTCGCCGGAATCCGCGATCCACGCTTCGCCGACCATCGCAAGTTCCTGATCAACGCGGTGCTCTCGCGCGAGTTGCGCGCCGCCGGCCGGGGCAAAGTCGACGGTCTCGGCGCGGGCCTCGGCTACGAGCGCGGCTACGCGGCGATCGCGACGCTGTATCCCGGCGCCGAACTGAAGGGCAACACCGCATGGCAGGGCGACATCATCATGGATGTCTCCAAGATACGCACCTACCTCGGCGGAAGTATCGATATCGCTGCCCCGGGCGGCAGCCTGCAGGTCAGCGCCCTGTCATCGACGGCCACAGGTCCGAACAACGGCGTGCTTACCATCAACGGCGGCGAGATCCGCATCTTCACCGGCCTGGACACGATCATCAACACGTCGCGCATCCTGACCGCGCGCGGCGGCGACGTCACGATCTGGTCGAGCTACGGCGATATCGACGCCGGCAAGGGCAAGAAATCGGCCTTGACCAATCCGCCCGTAACCTACGCGCTGAGCAACGACGGGAGTATCTCCTACACCGTCAACCCGAGCTTTACCGGCAGCGGAATCTCGACGCAGAAGGGAGCGCCGGACGCGCCGATATCGACCGTCGACCTCTACGCGCCGGACGGTATCATCAACGCCGGCGACGCCGGCATCCGCAGCTCCGGCGCGATCTATCTCGGCGCGCTGGAGATCCGCGGTGCGGATAACATCCAGGCCGGCGGCGAGATCAAGGGTATTCCCAAGCAGGCCGCGTCGGTCGCAAGCCTCGCCGTCGAGACCAAGGACAAGGCGGCCGCAGACGCTGCCAAGGACGCTGGCCAACCCGGCGCCCGCGAGCAGCCGTCCGTCATCATCGTCGAGGTCCTCGGCTACGGTGGCGGCGACACCGGCACCCCGAGCGAGGAGGAGGAACGGCGTCGGCGCAGGCAGGATCTGAATCAGAATCAAAATCAGGGCAACTACGACCCCAACAGCATATTCCGCGTCGTTGGCAGCGGCGACCTGACGGCAGAGCAGAAGCAGAAGCTGACCCGCGAGGAAAGGACCAACCTCGATACCCGGTGATCCCTCGATCGCAAGGGACCGGTGGAATGGCTATGCGGAGCAATGGGCGTGTCCCGGTCGGGCTTCCAGAATGTTGAGACAGGTAGAGGAGGACGGATCCTGTCGTTGCGGGAACGCGCGGCGAAATTGTCTCGAGGGCGAGGTCAATCCAGGCGCCGCCGATCCAGCCGCCGTTTTACAGGAGCTGCAAACAATGCTCTCATTCCAGGACGCAGCGGAGTTGTTCAGGTTCGGTGAGTGCATCCACAACGATACGCATCGTTCGGGGTTTTCGGCTTAGGGGACTGTTGGCAGTCTTCGTGGCCTTGGTCGCGAGCGACCTCGACGCCCGAGACCTCCCTGCAACACAGGAGAAGCAGTAGGCGCGGGCGAAGCCTGGGCCTTCCTGACCAGCAACCGCATCCGCTTCCATCGGGATGACCGAACTCAAATCGCCGGAGGCGGTTCGCGGGCCAACCGCGCCGCTTCGATCTCGGCCCGTGTCGCCCAATCTGCAAAACTGAACGGGCCGTCGACACCCGCCCCCTCGACCGCGAGCCGAAAAATGTCCATGATGTCTCCGAACACCCGTCCACCTTGTCCCCGGTCTGAACAGTTGCGCGGGGGAGGTGCAGGAATGGAGTTGGAGTACGCGGATGAAGGCGATCATCGTCGGAGGCGGCATCGGGGGCCTCACCACCGCGCTGATGTTGCGGGCGCGTGGCATCGACTGCGAACTGTTCGAGCAGTCCGACAGCATTCGCGAACTCGGCGTCGGCATCAACACCTTGCCGCATGCGATCCGTGAACTGGCCGGCCTCGGACTGCTGGACCGGTTGGATGCCGCCGCCATCCGCACCGACCAATTGTATTATCTCAACCGTCACGGCCAGGAAGTCTGGCGCGAGTCGCGCGGGCTGGATGCCGGTCACGACGTGCCGCAGTTCTCGATCCATCGCGGCCGCCTGCAGAGCGTCATCCACCGCGCCGTCGAGGAACGGCTGGGCGCGGAGGCCATCCACACCGGTTGCCGGCTTGGCACATTCGCGCAGCACGAGGGCGGCGTCGTCGCGCATTTCTTCGATCGCACCGGCGCCCATGTCAAAACCGCGCGCGGCGATATCCTGATCGGCGCCGACGGCATTCATTCGCGCGTTCGCGAGATGCTGTTTCCGGACGAGGGGCCGCCGTGCTGGAACGGCCTGATGCTGTGGCGCGGCGCGCGCGACTGGCCTGCGTTCCTGACCGGGCGCTCGATGATCGTGGCCGGCGGGCTGCACGGCAAGGTCGTGGTTTATCCGATCGCGCAAGGGTCGAGCCCGTCGAGCCGGCTGACCAATTGGGCGGTGCTGGTGAAAGTCAGCGACGGCAATGCGCCTCCGGCGCGTCGCGAGGACTGGTCGCGGCCCGGCAAGCGCGAGGAATTGATGCCGCATGTCGAGCGCTTCTCGGTGCCGCATGTCGACGTCCGCAGCCTGATCTCGGCGACGCCGGAATTCTACGAGTATCCGTGCTGTGACCGCGATCCGCTGCCGTACTGGACCTCGGGACGCGTCACGCTGCTCGGCGACGCCGCGCATCCGATGTATCCGGTCGGATCGAACGGTGCATCGCAGGCGATCCTCGATGCGCGCGCGCTCGCCGACGAACTGGCGCGATCGGAACATCCGCGCCAGGCGCTGGTGGCGTATGAACAAAAGCGCCTGCCGATGACGGCCGAGATCGTGCGCTCGAACCGCCGCGGCGGCCCGGAAGGCGTGATCGACGCCGTCGAGCAACTCGCGCCCGACGGCTTCACCGATATCGAGAAGGTGCTGAGCCACGCCCAGCGCGAAGCCATCGTGCGCGGCTATGCTTCGAAAGCGGGCTTTGCCCCGCCGCCGCTCGGACTGGCGGCGGTGCGGGCGTAGGATCGGCAATTTCCGTCATGCCCGGCCATGACGAGACAGTTGACTCAAGCTCCCGGGGGCGGCGGCAGGAAGTGGATGTTGTGCTCGGCCGCCAGCGCCACCACTGCGTCCGGTGTCTGCTCCTTCATGTTGTGGATGCCCCAGAACAGGTCGTAGAGCCGCCGCGTCGGCGATACCCAGAACAGCGTCTTCGCGGTGCGGCCGGACTTGTTGAAGATGCCGTGCGGCTTGCCCATCGGCAGTCGAACCAGATCGCCCGGCGTGGCCGAAGTCTCGGCGCCGTCGAGGAAGAAGTCGAGCTTGCCTTCCAGGATGTAGAGATACTCGTCCTGGTCGGGGTGGATATGCGGCGGCACAAACGTCTCGGGCGGGAAGGTTGCGTGCCAGGAGAAGGAATGCTCGGTGACGTTCTTCGGCACATAGGTCTGGCCTAGAATGCTCCAGGAAATTCCCTGGATGCCCTCGTTGGCGCGGGTGATGCCGGCGATTTCGGTTTTCATGATGCTAGTCCTCCCAACCATTATTTCGCGGCCGCGCAGTCCTTGGCGTAACGGTCGCCGTAATTCGAAAACACCTTTTCGACGATCTCGGTCTGAAACTTGCCGTCCGCGCGCTTCGCGACCTTGGTCAGATAGAAATTCTGGATCGGGTAGCCGTTGACGTTGAACTTGAAGTCGCCGCGCAGCGAGGTGAATTCGGCCTTCTTCAGCGCCGCCGAGACCGCGTCCTTGTTCTTGAGGTCGCCCTTCACCGCCTTCACCGCGCTGTCGATCAGCATGGCCGTGTCGTAGCCCTGCATCGCGTAGGTGCCGGGCACGCTGTTGTAGGCAGCCTCGTAGCTGGCTACGAACTTCTTGCTCTGGGGATTGTCCATGTTGGGCGCCCAGTTGGCGCCACCGAACATCCCGACGGCGGCATCCTGCTGCGCCGGCAGTGTCGATTCATCGACCGTGAATGCCGACAGCACCGGGATCTTGTCGGCGAGGCCGGCCTGGCGATACTGCTTCACCAGACCGACGCCCATGCCGCCCGGCATGAAGGTGAACAGCGCGTCGACCTTGGAGGAGGCGATCTTGGTCAGCTCGACCTGGAAATCGAGGGTGCCGAGCGGCGTGTAGCTTTCCTCGGCGATCTCGCCCTTGTAGTCGAGCTTGAAGCCGGCCGCGGAATCCTTGCCGGCTTGATAGTTCGGCACCAGCACGTAGACGCGCTTGTAGCCGCGGTCCTGCGCGACCTTGCCGAGGATCTCGTGAACCTGGTCGTTCTGGTACGAGGTCACGTAAAAGAACGGATTGCACTCCTTGCCGGCGTAGCTCGACGGCCCGGCGTTCGGGCTGATCAGGAACGTCTTGCTCTCGGTTACCGGCCGGTGAATGGCCTGCAGGATATTGGAGAAGATCGGACCGACCACGAAATCGACCTTTTCGCGTTCGAGCAGACCCTTCGCCTTGGTCACGGCGCCATCGGGCTTGAGTTCGTCGTCGACCACCACAACCTCGACGTCCTTGCCGGCCATCTTGCCGCCGAGATCCTTGACCGCGAGCTGGAAGCCGTCACGGGATTGCTGGCCGAGCACGGCTGCCGGGCCGGACAAGGTCACGATGATGCCGACCTTGACTTTCTCCTGGGCGACCGCCGGACCGACGGCGCCCCCCAGCAAAACGGCGAGTCCTGCCAGCTTCAACGACTGCTTCATGTTATTCCTCCGTTCGGCCGCTGCGCAGCCGAAGCCAACGCCGCACTAATATGCTCAAGATGCAGCTTATTCCGATGACGACCGTACCCGCAAGCTGCGCAGGACACCATGCAAGCCATGCGCCAATTACTTGAAACTTAAAGAAATCTGGACAATGATCCTGGGGTGGCGGCCTGTTCGGCCGCTCCTGACCGCGTTTGCAGACCCGAGATCGAAGACCCATGACCCTAGATTCAGAGACCAAGGCCGTCGAACTCCCGGAGGACCATGGCGACGAACTCCGCCTGTGGCTTCGGCTGTTGACCTGCACGAATCTGATCGAGGGTGAGGTACGCAGCCGGCTGCGCGAGCGCTTCGATGTCACGCTGCCGCGGTTCGATCTGATGGCCCAGCTCGACAAGGCGCCTGACGGCATGACGCTGTCCGATGTCTCAAAGCGGATGATGGTATCGAATGGCAACGTCACCGGGCTGGTCGAGCGCCTCGTCGAATCCGGGCATCTCGACCGGCGTACCTCGGATGTCGACCGCCGCGTGCAGGTGATCCGCCTGACCAGGGCCGGCCGCGCCGAATTCCGCAGGATGGCGGCAGAGCACGAACTATGGATCGCCGATATTTTTGGCGACCTGACGCCGAAGGATGTCCGCGAACTGATGCGTTTGCTGGCGAAGACCAAGGCGTCGGCGCAGAAATCCGCGAAGGCGCGCACGGAGTAAAATTCGATTGCCGGAGGTGGTCCGTTGAGCCCGGACGTCGATTACGAGACCGAATACAACAATCGCGCGCGGGTTCCGGAGAATCCCGCGATCATCGCCGGTTGGTCACGCGATGCGAAGGCCTACCGTGAGGCCCATCAGGCGCGTCACAAGGTGATCGCCTACGGTGCGGGTGAGCGCAACCGGATCGACCTGTTCTCCGGCGATGGTGCGGGTCCGATCGTGGTCTTCATCCATGGCGGCTATTGGCAGGCGCTCGACGGTTCGTTCTTCAGCCACCTCGCAGGCGGCCTCAATGCCCACGGCATCGATGTCGCAGTGCCGAGTTACGACCTGTGCCCCACGGTTTCCATCGCCGAGATCATCGCCGAGATTCGAACCGCCTCTCGCGAGCTCGCAAGGCTGGGACGTCCGCTTGTCGTGAGCGGCCATTCCGCAGGCGGTCATCTCGCAGCATCCATGCTGGCGACGGACTGGCGTGCATTGGAAGCATCGTTGCCGGAAGCGCTCGTGACCGCTGCCTACGCCATTTCAGGGCTGTTCGACTTGCGCCCGCTGGTTGGCACGTCCATCAACACCGCCTTGAGGCTCGACGAGGCATCGGCGAGGGCGGCGAGCCCAATGTTCTGGAAGTCGCCGACGCGCGGCACGTTGGACGCGGTAGTCGGCGCCAACGAAAGCGCTGAGTATTTTCGGCAGAGCCGGACCATCGCCGACGTCTGGGATGCGGCCGGTATTGCTACGCGGTTCGGCACGATTCCCGACGCCAATCATTTTACCGTCGTTGCGCCGCTCGCCGATCCCAACTCGCCGATGACGCTGCGGCTGAAGCAACTGGCGGGACGCTAGCGAATCGTTCTCGACATCCAACCACATCAAACCGCGAGAGGAGATGGAGACATGGCGACGCTCGAAAAAGGCATCACCGCCAACGGCACCGGTTACGGCGGCAAGACCTGGAACATTCTCGGTCAGGTCTACTTCCCAAAGGCGATCACCGATTCCACCTTTGCATTCGAGACCAACAGCGAACCCGGCCAGTTCGTGCCGGTGCACGTTCATCCGACCCAGGATGAATTCATCCTGGTGCAGGAAGGCGGTCCTGGATCCTCAAGCTCGACGGCGTCTGGGTGCAGGCCAAGGCCGGCGATCTGGTCCGCATGCCGCGCGGCATTCCGCATGGCTACTTCAACAAGTCGGACAAGCCGGCGCGCGCGCTGTTCTGGGTGTCGCCGATGCAGAAGCTCGAAGCGCTGTTCGACCGGTTGCACAACCTGACCGACCCCGAAGAGGTGGTGCGGATCTCCGCGCAACATGAGGTGAATTTCTTGCCACCAGAGGCCAACGAATAGGCACAGCCGCGGCGGCTTCGCTGGACAGAAGCGTCAGTTCCGGGGCCGGGGCCGCGTGATGCGGCTGTCCGGCCCCATCTATTTGCGAGCCGGGCCCCATTCCTCACTTGCGCTGAATTACTTTAAGCCTAAAATGATTTGTGAGTAACGCTGCCGGGCGTCCTCGATACCGATCGAGCCTTTCATTGATGAAAGCGAGGGGCGATGGAAATGTCAGGTCAAACTCCCAGCCGATCCTCCGGCCCAGTCCTTGGCCCGGTTCTTGGCCCATCCGGTCATGTCGACGATTTTGCGCGGCGAAATCTCCCACCGCCTGAGCAATGGCCTAAGCTGCTGCTCGACCGACCCGAGTTTCAATATCCGGAATATCTGAACGCGGCGGTCGAACTGACCGATCGTATCGTCGAAAAAGGCTGGGGCGACCGAATTGCGCTGATCGGCAATGGCCGCCAGCGCACCTACAAGGAACTGGCCGACTGGTCCAACCGTCTGGCCCATGCGCTGGTCGAAAACTACGGCGTCAAGCCTGGCCATCGCGTGCTGATCCGCTCCGGCAACAATCCGGCGCTGGTCGCGGCATGGCTTGCAGCGACCAAGGCAGGCGCCGTCGTCGTCAACACCATGCCGATGCTGCGCGCGGGCGAACTGGCGAAGATCATCGACAAGGCCGAGATTGCGCTGGCGC
>DAIMKE010000060.1:0-13145 GCA_036721875.1 Bradyrhizobium sp.
ATCGTAGACGGCGCCGACGCGAAGGGGTGGGCGCATGACGATTATTCTCGCGGGTTGGGACGTCAGTTGAGCCGAGCGGCCTGGGCCATCACCTCGATGGCCTCGGGGGGCGTGATCGCACGCTGAGCGAATCCGCGCCGCTGTCCTCCCAGGCGCGGTAGCGCTCGCGGATGCGCGCCGGTGGGCCCACCAGCGACTTGAGATCGACCCACTCGTCGGGCACGCTGGCGATGGCTTCGTCCTTGCGGCCCGCGAGGTAGAGTTCCTGGATGCGGCTGGCGGCGTCGCCGAAGCCGCGACGGACCATGATGTCGTTGTGAAAGTTTTTGGTCCGGTGACCCATGCCGCCGACATAGAGTGCCACCTCCGGCTTGAGGCGCGTCAGCGCTCCTTTCACGTCATTGTCGACCTCGACATGGACGGAAGCCTGGATGGTGAAATCCTTCAGGCTCTTGCCGTTGCCGGCGCGCCGGAAGCCTTCCTCCAGCCACGGGCCATTCTCCTCCATGGCGCCCGGCACGAAGCCCATGGGCAGCCAGCCGTCGGCGATCTCGGCCGTCAGCTTGACCATCGTCTCGCCGCCGGTGGCGAGATAGATCGGGATGTCGGGGTTCATGTGCAGGATCGACTTCAGCGGCTTGGCGAGGCCGGCGGAGCCTTCGCCCTTGTAGGGTAGGCTGATCTCACGGCCTTCGTGCGTCACGGGTGCCTCGCGCTTGAAGATCTTGCGCATGATCGCGACGTAGTCTTTGACCCGGTAACAGGGTTTGCCCCACGGCTGGCCGTACCAGCCCTCGACGATTTGCGGTCCCGAGACACCCAGGCCTGCGATGAAACGGCCGCCACCGGACATCGCATCAATGCTGGCGGCCGACATGGCGGCGTTGGCCGGCGTCCGGGCGGCCAGCTGCATGATGCCGGTGTCGAGCTTGATGCGGCTGGTCTTGGCGGCAAGGAACGCGAGCGGCGTGATCGCGTCGGAGCCGTAGGCTTCGGCCGACCAGACCGAGTCGTAACCCAGTTCTTCGGCCCGCTGCACGAGGGCGACCGGCACTTCCAGATGTGCGCCCGAATAGCCGATTGACAGGCCAAGCTTCATCGTCAGGTCCTCCCCGGTAGGAGGATACGAGGCGCCGGGTCGCTTGAACAGTGTCGGTGGGTGCATGGACGCTGCCATGAACTGTGGCTGCCGGATGCCCTTGCCCTGTGCCATAATTGCGTTTGGAAAGCGCCGATAGAGCGCGCCGCTCGATCCGGGAAGGAACCGCTGCCGTGAAATTCGCGCTGCACTTCGGTAACTTCGCGTTCCCCGACCCGGAAGGCGCCCGGCGTCTGGTGCGCCTCGCGGAAGCGGCCGGCTTCGACTCGGTGTTTGCTGTTGAACACGTCGTGGTCCCCGACAACTACACGAGCGTTTATCCCTATGCGCCGGGTGGCCGATTGCCGGGCGGTCCGTCGGTGAACTTTCCAGATCCGTTGATCTGGCTGACATGGGTCGCTGCCGCCACCACGCGGCTGCGCTTGATGTCGGCGGTGATGATCCTGCCGCAACGCAACCCGCTGGTACTGGCCAAGGAAGTCGCCACGCTCGACTATCTCAGCGGCGGGCGGATCGAACTCGGCATCGGGGTAGGTTGGCTAAAGGAGGAGTTCGACGCGCTCGGCATTCCCTTTGAGCGTCGCGGCAAGCGAGCCGATGAGTATGTCGCGGCGATGCGCGCATTGTGGGCCAGCGACGGTGCCAGCGTCGCGGGCGAGTTTGTGAATTTCGACAAGGTCAACTGCAATCCGAAGCCAGTCGCGAAATCAGTGCCGATCGTCGTCGGGGGCCACTCGGAAGCGGCCGCCCGCCGCGCCGGCCGCTTGGGCGACGGCTTCTTCCCCTCGATCGGAGCCCAGGTCGACACCATGCCATTGCTCGACGTCGTAACCCGTTCGGCCGAGCAGGCCGGCCGCGATCCGGCGATGGTGGAATTAATCCTCGGCTGTCCCGGTGCGCTGCCGAATTCGGGCGTCGACCCGCGCGCGGCTGTCGAGGAGCGTATCGCGCGCGGTGTGGGCCGCCTTGCGCTGCCGGTGACGGCGTTCATGCCCGATCTCGAAACGAGCCTTGCCCGCTTCGGCGAGGAGATCATCAAACCTTACGCGAACGCGTGAGGGGCCGGGAGATGGACAAAGACAAAGCTGTGCAGCATTCTCGTTCAGGCGCGAGAACAAGACAAAAACAGAAAAACTGATCGGGAGCCCGCGGAAATGCCTCTACCGAGAGAAGACGTCGAAGCCACCACGCCAAAATTCCTGCGCGACAAATACGCCATCGTCGGTGTCGGCGAGACCTCCTATACGAGGGGTTCGGACAAGTCGACGCGGGCGCTCGCGTCAATCGCGGTGCGCAACGCGATGGTCGACGCGGGACTCAAGCCCTCCGAGATCGACGGCATGTTGTCGTATCAATTTAACGACTCGGTGTTCTCGCCATTCGTCGCAGGTGACCTCGGTATCCGTCTCAATTTCTACATGGACGTGTTCGGTGGCGGATCGTCGACCGAGGCGCTGATCGGTATCGCGATCGGTGTCATCGAGGCCGGCATGTGCAAGACGGTGGTGATCTTCCGTTCCATGAACGGGTTCTCGCAGGTGCGGATCGGCGGCACCGGCGTGCGCTCGGCAATACCCATCTCGGGCGACATGATGCACAGCCGCGCCTATGGCTGGCAGAGCGCAGGACAAATGTTCGCGCCGACTTTCATGCGCCACATGCACGATTTCGGCACCACCGCCGAGCAGGTTGCACACGTTCGCGTCGCCCACAGTCATCATGCGTCGAACAATCCCAAGGCCTATTACAAGAAGCGCGTCACCGCGCAGGACGTCGTCACCAGCCGCATGATCTGCAAGCCGCTGCATCTGCTCGACTGCTGCGTGGAGACGGACAACGCCAATGCCATCATCGTGACCACGGCTGACCGGGCAAAAGACCTGAAGCACCCGCTGGTGCGGATCCGTGGTGTGGTGGGCCGTTGTTCGAAGCCGCGGGTCGACATGCACTACCAGGCCGGGCCGATTTCAACGGTTGCCGGTCACTACGCCAAGGACATCCTCTGGCCGAATTCTGGCGTAAGCCCGGAGGATGTCGATCTCACGGGCTCCTATGACGCCTTCACCTTCACCACCATGCTGCAATTGGAGGATTACGGCTTCTGCAAGAAGGGCGAGGGCGGCCACTATGTCTCCGACGGCACCATCATGCTCGGCGGGAAAAGGCCGAACAACACGTCGGGTGGCCATCTCTGCGAAGGCTATACCCACGGCATCGCCATGGTGATCGAGAACGTGCGTCAGCTCCGCCACGATGCGGATGATAGTTGCCCGACCGGGCCCGGCGGCAGGCGGCAGCATACCTACGATTATCGCGAGGGTGGATGTCGCCAGGTGAAGAATGCCGAGGTATCGGCCAATTTCGGTTGGGCGATGCCCGGCACGGCATCCGCCATGGTGATGCGCAGGGGGTAGGGCAAATGATTTCAGCGCAATATCTCGGCATGCCGCTTGAGATCAATGATCTCGACCATGAGAACCTCAACTACTTCGCCTACTGCGCGAAGCATGATTTTCGCCTCCAGCGCTGCGCCTCGTGCAAGCTGCTTCGCTACCCGCCGACAACGGCGTGCCCCTGGTGTTCGGAGCTGATTTCGGAATGGGTGTCGGTCGAGGGTCGCGGCACCGTGCATTCCTACACCGAAGTCCATCATGCCATTCAACCTGCTTTCAAGCAGTGTACGCCATATCTCGTGTTGCTGGTCGAACTGGACGTTCAGAGCGGCATGCCTACCAAGGAAGAGGGGCTCCGCGTGATCGGCAATCTGGTGCGGCCGGACGGGGTGCTCGCGCCGAAGGCCGAAGTCGAGCGGGTCGGCATCGGTACCCGGGTGCGCATGGTTTTCACCGATGTCGCGCCGGGGCTGGCGCTGCCGCAATGGACGATTGACGAAACCGCGGTCGGCGGCACGCCGTGGAGGTACCGCGGGTAGAGGAGCCCGGTCCGCGCGCGGCGGCCACAACGTCCTGCCAATCCGAGGTGACGCATGGACATGCAGACCAGTCCGGACCCGGTCGTCCGCGCCCGCGAGTTCGGGGCGGAGATCGCCGCCGCGGCCGACGAGATCGAACGCACGCGGCGCATCCCCGAGGGGCGTTGCTGAAGCGACTGCATTGCCTCGCAGCTGTTCCGCATGCTGCGGCCACGTGCGGCGGGCGGCGACGAGACGGAGCCTGCGCTCTACGTGGCGGCGATCGAAGAGCTCGCCCGGCACGACGCCTCGATCGCGTGGATGTATTCGTCGCCAACAGTTCCTGCCTGATTGCCGCCTATCTCGATCCCGCGGCCAATCACGCCGTGTTCGCCGATCCCAGCAGCTTCGTGGCCTGAGGATCGCCAAACGCTTCGCGCGCACGCGCGATCGACGCGGGCTTTTGTCTGACCGGCAAGTGAGATTTCGCCAGCGGCTAGCCTGATTTAACGCTCGATTCGCGCACAATTGGGTGCTGCCTGGCGGAACACGTTGGAATCGATCGGAGCAGGGCGCTTGCGCCAGCAAGGTTCAAGGGTCTGGCGCCCTCGTGCTGGCACACCTTCAGCAACATCAGGAAAAGCTCACGCCCTTGCGGAACAGTCCTTGGCGATCGTCGTCGGTGATCGGACAATCGGGAGGGCAACGCATTGCTACGGAACGATCCCTGTCATCGCTGGTTCACTCAGCGCTGCAACATTTCCCTGGATTATCCGGATTTCGTGCACGCGCTTCCCGAGTGCCATCCATGACCTCAGCCCAAAGCTTGCGACGTTTGCGTTCTGCTATCCCCGTCCACCATCGCAACGAAAAGGCGCCTTCCTACGTTGCAGCTTCGGCCGTCGTAGTCGGGGCACTGGCCGCAATGGCCTTGGTGAATCGTCAACTTGCGAAGAAAGCGGAGCGTGACAATCCGGCTGTCGGCCGCTTCCTCGACGTTGACGGCGTGCGGCTGCACTATGTTGAACGCGGTTCAGGCGAGCCGCTGGTTCTTCTGCACGGCAATGGCAGCATGATCGAGGATTTCGAATCCAGCGGTCTGATTGATCTCGCTTCCAAGGACTACAGGGTCATTGTTTTTGACCGTCCCGGATTCGGCCACAGCGACCGCCCGCGCAACGTCGTGTGGACGCCGGACGCCCAGGCCGAACTCATCAGGCACGCCCTCAGGCGGCTCAACGTCACGACGGCTACCGTTCTGGGACACTCATGGGGTGCGTCGGTTGCCGTGGCGCTGGCTCTGAAGTATCCCGATCTGACCCGTGGATTGGTCCTTGCCTCAGGTTACTATTATCCCACCGCAAGACCTGACGTCGTCGCGATGGGCATGCCGGCCTTGCCGCTCATCGGCGACATCCTCAGTCATACGCTGTCGCCGCTGATCAGCCGGGCGATTTGGCCGCTGATGCAGGCGAAAATCTTCGGTCCCCGATCCGTGCCAGAAAAGTTTCGAGCATTTCCAAAGGAGATGGCCCTGCGTCCTTCACAGATCCGGGCATCCGCCGCGGAGTCGGCCCTGATGATCCCGGACGCCTTTAAGCTTCGCAATCGGTACGCGAACTTGAAGATGCCAGTTGTCATCATTGCAGGCGAGAAAGACCGGTTGATCGACATCGACACGCAGTCGGCCCGGCTGCATTCGGACATTTCCCAAAGCAGGTTTCACCGAGTTGCCGGAAACGGCCATATGATCCAGCAGACCGCCACGGATCAGGTGATGTCGGCGATACGGGAAGTGGCGAGCAGCGCATCGAAACTCGAAGCAGCGGAGTAGGGCCGTCCGGGAGCGAAGCGGGCCTCAAGGAATGCCCGCTTCTGACGCAAAGTAGCCGTCTGTTGCGGTTTGCATTTTTGCATCGTTCGGCGTCATTATGTGTTGATGGCGGCTCTGGCACAGGGCCCTCATTCAATCAGCGGAGGACAGACGTGGCAATTTCGACGGAACGCGCAGTGCTTGCCGGTGGCTGCTTCTGGGGCGTACAGGATTTGATCCGCCGCTATCCCGGCGTGATTTCAACCCGCGTGGGCTATACCGGCGGCGAGGTGCCGAACGCGACCTATCGCAATCACGGCAATCACGCCGAAGGCATTGAGATCATCTTCGATCCGAAAGTCATCAGCTATCGGAAGCTCCTGGAGTTCTTTTTCCAGATCCACGATCCCTCGACCTTGAACCGCCAGGGCAACGACCGCGGCGCCAGCTATCGGTCGGCCATTTTCTATACCAATGAAGAACAGAAGCGGTTAGCGCTGGACACCATCGCCGATGTCGATGCCTCCGGCCTTTGGCCGGGCAAGGTCGTCACCGAGGTGGCGCCCGTCGGGCCTTTCTGGGAGGCGGAGCCCGAGCATCAGGATTATCTCGAGAAATATCCTGACGGCTACACATGTCACTTCATCCGACCGGAATGGACGCTCCCGCTTCGGTCGGAGCAGACGGAGCTGGGGTCAGGGGAGCCGCGTGAGCAAAGGCTCCGATCTGCTGGCGGCGGCCCTTGAAGAGGAGGGCGTCAAATATATCTTCGCAGACCCCGGCGAGGAGAATCTCGACTGCTCGAATCGCTGGTCGTTGAATAGCCAAGCGGATCTTGATTCCGCCATTCGGAGGTTCGAAGCCAAGCACTCACTCGAACGCGAGCCTGACATAGTTCTCATAGGGCCGACTTGGTTGCAAATGTACGTGAAGCGCCGAGCTGCGCTTCCCAACGGCAATGCCGCCGACGATACCGACAGCACAGCCCACCAGGACCAGGCTGCATGGTCGCCTCCAGGCTGTGGTGCTCACCCAAGGCAGAACCAACCGTGCCACTACCCGTGCGCGACCATTACATGGCGCACGGCCGTGTAGTCTTCCAATGCGTAGAGCGACATGTCCTTGCCGTAACCCGACTGTTTGACCCCGCCATGCGGCATCTCGTTGGTCAGCATGAAATGCGTGTTGATCCAGGTGCAGCCGTATTGCAGCCGCGCCGCCGTCGCCATTGCGCGTCCCACGTCCTTTGTCCATACCGACGAGGCGAGCCCATAGTCGCTGTCATTGGCCCAGGCGACTGCATCATCGACATCCGTGAACCGGGTGACCGACACCACCGGCCCGAAAACTTCACGTCGCACGATCTCGTCGTTTTGCAGTGCGCCCGCGACGACGGTCGGCTGGTAGTAGAAACCGTGGCCTCCACCGACCTTGCCGCCGGTCGTGACGGAGATATGCTTGAGTTCAGACGCACGCTCGACAAAGCTTGCGACACGATAGAGCTGACGCTGCGAGATCAAGGGACCAATCTCGTTTTCGGTGTCGTCCGCGCGATCGTACTTGATCGTTGAAACGGCCGACGAGAGATCCGCAACCAGCTTGTCGTAAATCCCCTTGCCGGCATAGATTCGGCATGCGGCCGTGCAATCCTGGCCGGCATTGTAGTAACCGAATGCGCGCAATCCGGTCACCACCGCCGCGAGATCTGCATCGTCGAAAACGATGACGGGCGCTTTGCCGCCAAGCTCCAGATGTGTGCGCTTCACCGACTTTGCCGCCGCCTGCAATACTTTCTTGCCGGTTGCGACGTCGCCCGTGATCGAGATCATGTTGACCTTGGGGTGGTTGATCAGCGCGTTGCCGACTGTGTCGCCGCGCCCGAGCACGACGTTGACCACTCCTTCGGGCAAGATGTCTGCCAGGACTTTGGCCAGTTTGAGCGCCGTCAGCGGCGTCTGCTCGGATGGTTTGAACACCACCGTGTTGCCTCCGGCGATGGCTGGCGCGAGCTTCCAGGCCATCATCATCAGCGGATAGTTCCACGGTGCGATGGATGCGACGATGCCGATCGGGTCGCGGCGGATCATCGACGTGAAACCTGCGAGATATTCTCCGGCGATTACGCCGGGCATGGTACGGACTGCGCCGGCAAAGAACCGGTAGCAGTCGACGATCGCGGGCAGTTCGTCGTTGAGCACGGCGTTAATCGGCTTGCCGCAGTTGAGCGCCTCGAGCTTGGCAAACTCGTTGGCCTCCGCCTCGATACGGTCGGCGATGCGCAAGAGATAGGCGGAGCGCTGTGCGGGTGTCGTGCGCGACCAGGTCGCAAACGCTTTCTCGGCGGAATGGATTGCGGCCTCGATCTGCGCCAGCGAGGCCTCGGGCATCTGCAGCACGGTTTCTCCAGTGCGAGGATTGAAGATCGGCTCCTCGGTTTCGGTTCCCTTTTCGAGCTTCGAGCCGATCAGCATCGCCATATCCATAGCCCAGTCTCCTTCCTGCATTTCTATTTGCCTGCGCCTGAGACTTGATCGCCCTCGCGCGTCAGGTAGTAGGCGGCGATGATCGGGAACAGCGTCACGAGCACCACAACCATCGCCACCACATTCGTGACCGGCCGCTGACGTGGCCGCACGAGTTCTTCCAGCATCCAGATCGGCAGTGTCTGTTGCTGCCCAGCCGTGAAGGTGGTGACGATCACCTCATCAAAGGACAGCGCAAAGGCCAGCATCCCTCCCGCGAGCAGCGCCGTGCCTATATTCGGCAGAACGACATGGCGGAAGGTCTGAAAGCCGTCGGCACCGAGATCGTAGGATGCTTCGATGAGCGAGCCGGACGTGCGGCGGAAGCGGGCGACCGCGTTGTTGTAGACGACGACGACGCAGAACGTAGCGTGGCCGAGCACGATGGTCCACGTTGAGAACGGAATATCCATCAGCGAGAAGGCGGACCGCAACGAGATGCCGGTGATGATGCCGGGCAATGCGATGGGCAGGATGATGAGGAGCGATATGACCTCGCGGCCGAAAAAGCGCGAACCGCTCACCGCGGCGGCGCACAACGTTCCGAGCACGAGCGCGATCAGCGTTGCGATCGCCGCGACTTTCACGGACACCGTCAGCGCCTCCCAAACGTCGGGCCGATTCCAGGTTACTGCGAGCCACTGTGTCGTAAAGCCGGGCGGCGGCCATTGGTAGGTTTTGTCTTCGGTGGTGAACGCGTACACAAAGATCAGGAGAATCGGTACGTGCAGGAACAGAAGGCCACAGGCGGTCGCCAGCTTCAGCCCGAACGGCGCGGATGCTTCGCGATCAGATCGCATCGAACGCCCCCATGCGCTTGGCCATCCATAGATAGAGGCCCATGACCACGATCGGCACGACAGTGAATGCGGCGGCGAGCGGTATGTTTCCGGCTGTTCCCTGATGGGCGTAGACAGCCTGCCCGATGAACAGGTGCGAGGTGCCGATAATCTTCGGAATGATGTAGTCGCCAAGCGTCAGAGAGAACGTGAAGATCGATCCAGCGGCGACGCCCGGCAACGCCAGCGGGAAGATCACGTTCCAGAAACTACGCCTTGGCGAGGCTCCCAGATCGGCCGACGCCTCGATGAGGCTCACGGGAATGCGCTCAAGTGACGCCTGGATTGGCAGGATCATAAACGGCAGCCAGACATAGACGAAAACGATGAACGTGCCCGTGGACGACACCGACAACGAGTTGCCGCCGACGATCGGTAGCGCAAGCCAGGCCTCGAGCAGGCCCGTAAGGTGCAGCTTTGCAAGCGCCCAGTTGAGAATGCCTTCCTTGGAGAGGATGAGCTTCCAGGCATAGACCTTGACCAGATAGCTCGACCACAGCGGCAGCATGATTCCGAGATAGAACAATGCCTTCCACTTGCCGCGGGCATACCGGGCCGCATAGTAGGCGATTGGAAATGCGACGACGGCGGAAGCGACCGTCACCAGCGTGGCCATCACGACGGTACGAATCATGATGTCCAGGTTGGAGGGCTGCAGCAGTTCGCCGTAGGTTTTCAGCGTGAACTCACGCTTGATCATCCCCGAATATTCGTCGATCGAGAAGAAGCTCTGCAGCAGAAGGGCAAACAGCGAGCCGAGGTAGACAATGCCGAGCCACAGCACCGGTGGCAGCAGCATGAGGAACAGCAGCAGCTTCGGCTTGCGCCAGAACAGATCGGACAGGGCGCCCAGCACGCCGTTGCGCGCGGCGAGAACCGCCGGCGCGCTCCGATTGCTCAGGGCAACCGTATCGCTCATGCGTCGGCCTCCATCACATGCAGCGCGCTGGCGCCAAAGGAAAGGACAACGTCCGCTCCCTGCTCCGGCACGGTCACGCCGACCGGTACCGTCGCATGCAGTCGCAATCCCTCGGCGTCCAATCCGAGGCGCGTCGCCGCGCCGATAAAGCTCACTGACACCACGCGCGCCGGGATGCCCGTGCTGCTGGTCTCGGTGCTCACGCGGATCGCCTCCGGCCTCAGGCTTCCCCAGCCGTCGCGCTGGCAATGGCGTTTGACGAAATCCGGCGGCACAACATTGGAGGAGCCGACGAAATCGGCCACGAACCGGGAAGCCGGGCGAGCGTAGATGTCCTGCGGCGTGCCCACTTGCATGATGCGGCCATCGTTGAAGACGGCGACGCGATCTGCCATCGACAACGCTTCCCCCTGGTCATGCGTCACAAAGATGAAAGTGATCCCGAGCGATTTCTGCAGCGCCTTCAGCTCTTCCTGCATGTTCTCGCGCAGCTTCAGGTCGAGCGCGCCAAGTGGTTCGTCCAGCAGCAGGACCTTGGGCCGGTTGACGAGCGCACGCGCGAGCGCAACACGCTGGCGTTGCCCACCGGAGAGCTGGCCCGGCTTGCGCGTGCCGTAGCCCGGCAGGCGGACGAGCGCCAGCGCGTCCTCCGCAGTCCGTGTCCGCTCTGTCCTGGAGACACCTTTCACCTTCAGTCCGTAGGCCACATTGTCCAGCACATTCATATGCGGGAAGAGTGCGTAGTCCTGGAACACGGTGTTGACGTTCCGCCGATACGGCGGAACGCCCTCGGCGCGTTCGCCGAAGATCGAAATGGCGCCCGCGGTTGGCTGTTCGAAACCGGCGATGAGGCGAAGGCAGGTGGTCTTGCCCGACCCGGATGGCCCGAGCATGGCGAAGAACTCACCGGGCTGCACATCCAGGTCGACCGACTCGACCGCTTTAACGCTGCCGAAATGGCGCGATACGTTCTCGAATGAAACGGCGGCGATCATGCTTTGCCCGCGTTGCTTGTATGATCCGGCACGGCGCCCGTCGTTGGCCAGCACGCGCTTGAGATCTCGTGGCCAGTCGCGGCAACCCTAAGGGTTTGTCGCGCCCGGCCATCTTTGCCGCGGAATTGCACCGCGGCATCAAGATTCAACGCCCGCCGATGACGCCGATATAGTCCGACACCCAGCGGTAGTAGGGCACGCACTTGTCGCCCTGCGTCGCGCATTTCGTTGTTGGCGTCGTCCAGAAGCGGACCTTCGAGAAGTTGTCGAAGCCATTTGTCGTGCAACCCTCTTTGGTCTGCATTCCGCGTCCGTCGGTGCACGCCGCCGGAACCGCCGGATTGGCGCCGAACCAGGCCGAGAGGTCGCTCTGCAGGTTGGATGCAAGCGAATGCTCCATCCACATGTATGAGCAGTTCGGATTGCGTGAGTCGACGTGCATCATGGTCGTGTCGGCCCACCCGGTGACACCTTCGTCCGGGACCACCGATGCGATCGGTTGATTCTGGCTCTTGAGCAGGTTGACCTGGAATGGCCACGAGCCCGACGCGACAACGCCTTCGTTCTTGAAATCGTCGATCTGGATGAAGGCATCGTGCCAATAGCGGCCGACCAGCTTGCGCTGTGCGCGCAAGAGCTCGAGCGAGGCCTTGTACTGCGCTTCGTTCAGCTCATAGGGGCTCTTGATGCCGAGATCGGGCTTGTGCGTCATGAGATAGAGCGCTGCGTCCGCGATGTGGATGGGGCCGTCATAGGCCTGGACGCGCCCCTTGTTCGGTTTGCCATCCGGCAGCGCCATCTCCTCGAATACCACCCTCCAGCTCTTCGGCGGGTCGTTGAAGACTTTGGTGTTGTACATCAGAATGTTCGGCCCCCACATGTAGGGAACGCCGTAGTGCACGCCGTCCACCGTATGCCAGGGCGCCTTCTTGAGACGATCGTCGATTGTTCCCCAGCTCTTGATGAGGCTGATATTGATCGGTTGCACCCGCTTGCCGGCAACGAGTCGCAATGAGGCGTCGCCGGATGCGGTCACGAGGTCGAAGCCGCCTTCATTCATCAATGCCACCATCTCGTCGGAGGTGTTGGCGGTCTTTACATTGACCTTGCAACCGGAAGCTTGTTCGAACTTTGTGACCCAATCGAACTTCTTGTCGGTCTCGCCGCGCTCGATATAGCCCGGCCAGGCGACGATGGTAAGCTGCCCTTCGGCCTTCCCAATTTCCTTGATTTGCGCCGCGGATGGATTCGCAAACGCCAGCGCCAACGTCACGCCACTCAGCAATGCGAGTTTCGACTTCATCAACACCTCCCAGGTCCAGGCAGCTGCATCTTCGAGGCAGCACGGTCTCGCACCCAGCGTGTCGGCAAATGGAACCGTTCGCAAAACCATTTATCAGGGGGCGGGTTTCGCTTTTTCCGATAACGCGCCGTCACGGTCGCTGCCGTGCGCCGCGCTGGCCCTGCGCTATGCCTATGAAATCGCGCGCGTTTTGCGTGAGACCTGACCCGCGCCGCCACGTCATGCCGATTTGAACGACCGGCAGTGAGCCGGAGACGTCGCGCGACTCGATCCGATCGCCTTCCAGGGACCAGGGCCGGTAGACAAGATCGGGCAGCAGGGCGAGTCCGGCGCCCGTGGCGACCAGGCTGCGCACCGCCTCGACGGATCGCGTGCGGAAAGCAACCTTGGGGCGGGTGCCGAATGCGGCGAGCAGTTTGGCCGTATTCTCCTCCACCTCATCGATTGTCAGCATGATGAGGGGCTCGGAGAGAATGTCTGCAAGCGCGATGCTGTCGGCGCTTGCAAGCGGATGTCCGAGCGGTAGCCACAAACGATAGGGCGAGACTTCGACGATCTCGGCGTCCATGGCGAGACGGTCGCGCAGGTTGGATACCACCATGACGGCAACATCCAGCTCGCCGCCGATCAAGAGGTGCTCGAGGTAGTCGCCGTTGTCTTCGATGGCGTGGACCTCAACCGACGGAAACGCACGGCGATAGCGTGCCAGAAGATCCGAGAGCACGTAGCCAGCGACGAGCGAGG
>DAIMKE010000061.1:0-13079 GCA_036721875.1 Bradyrhizobium sp.
ATGGCGGTGACGCGGCGCGGATTGGCGAGCGAGCCCATCTTCGAATCCGGGTCCATGCCGTTGCCGACCTTCATCGCCCTGGCACCCTCGACGAACTTTTCGACGAATTCGCGGAACACGTCGTCCTGCACCAGCATGCGAGTCGGCGAAATGCAGACTTGGCCGGCGTTACGGTACTTCGCCGCCGCGAGAATCTTCGCCGCCGACGACACGTCCGCATCCTTGAACACGATCGCCGGCGCGTGGCCGCCAAGCTCCATGGTGGCGCGCTTCATGTGCAGACCCGCCAAGGCGGAAAGCTGCTTGCCGACGCTGGTCGAACCGGTGAAGGAAATCTTCCGGATCACCGGGTGCGGAATGAGATATTCCGAAATCTCGGACGGCACGCCATATACCAGATTGATCACGCCCTCGGGTACGCCGGCATCGGCAAAGGCCTTGATCAGTTGCGCCGGCGACGCAGGCGTTTCCTCGGGCGCCTTGACGATGATCGAGCATCCCGCGGCGAGGCCCGCGGAGAGCTTGCGGACGACCTGGTTGATCGGGAAATTCCACGGCGTGAAGGCGGCGACCGGACCGACGGGCTCCCTGATCGAGATCTGGTAGATGCCGGGACCGCGCGCCGGAATGACGCGGCCATAGGCGCGCTTGGCTTCCTCGGCGAACCATTCGATGACGTCGGCGGCGGCCATGGCTTCGATCTTTGCCTCGGCCAGCGTCTTGCCCTGCTCCATCGTCAACAGCGGCGCAATTTCGTCGTTGCGCTCGCGCATGATCGCCGCCGCCTTGCGCATGATCCTGCAGCGGTCGAACGGCGCCACGGCGCGCCAGACCTTGAAGCCCTTCGCAGCCGCCTCCAGCGCCTCGTCGAGATCGGCGCGGTCGGCATGCGCGACGGTGCCGATGGTTTCCTCGGTCGCCGGATTGAGCACGGCGATGGTCCTGCCCGACTGGCTCGGACGCCACTTGCCGTTGATGAACAGTTGGGTATTCGAATATGCCACGAGACGTGCTCCCTCTCTCATTGTGGTCGCCAGACGGCGAATGCTCCGGCCGCCCAGCTAGATTGCAATACCGATTCAATTGTGCAAGGCCTTGCGGCCAGCGCAGAGAGCTTCTGCCGCCCGCGTCATTTCCGTACCTAGATAACCGCGGAAACGCGCCTGCTTGGTGAGTGTCGCGAAATCCGGCTGTCGCGTCACGCCGCCATCGGCGACCAGCAGATATTGCTCGGCGATTTCGGCGAGAATTTCCAGATGCCAGGCCGCAGTCGGATGCAGGCACAGCACCACGAGTCGCCCCTCGGCCCGCAGCTTGCGAAAGAAATCGAGCATGAAGCCGATGTAACCGTCCTGCAGGTTGAATTGCGGCTCGTCGAACAGATGCACCATCGGTGCTGATGTTGGCGACCTCTCGAGCAACACTGACGGAACCAGCTTGCGGAAGCGCCGGACCTGATAGGACTGGTGGTAATGGATCGCCAGCCGATCGCGCTCGCGATACTTGACGCGATGAATGTCGGTGCCGGCGACATAGACATGGCCGGACGACGGCGTATTCGAACCCGTCATCATTTCGAACAGCGTGGTCTTGCCCGCCCCGTTGGGGCCGACCACCCCGACGATTGAAGGCTGGTCGATCACGAGATCGGCCTCTAACGTAAATGTCGGGCGCCGCACCACGCGCCCACGCGTGTAGACCTTCTGGACGTGATCGAGGACAAGCAGCGGCGACGCCATCAGTGAACTCCGAGCAGGCGTTGGCGGAGCGCGCGGTCGTCGCGCAGCGCTGCGGCCTCTCCGGTCCAGGCGATCCGGCCGCGATCGATGACGGCGGCGTGGTCGGCGACCGACAGCGCTATCTCAGCGTTCTGCTCAACCACTAGCGAAGCGACTCCCTCGTCCCGCAGCTTCCGGATCGTCGCCAGCACGTCACCGACGATTTTCGGCGCCAAGCCCTGGCTCGGCTCGTCGAACAGGATCAGTCCCGGCGCGCCCACAAGGGCTCGCGCAATCGCCACCATCTGCATTTCGCCGCCCGACAGGTTTTCGCACTCGCGCTCCATCAAATATTCGAGCGGCGAAAATATCTCGCAGGCCTCCTTGATAGTCCAGCTCCGGAACCGCGTGCGCTTTTGCGCGATGCCGAGATTGCGCGCGACCGAAAGTGTCGGACACAGCCGCCGGTCATCAGGCACCCAGCCAATGCCCCCGCGCGCGATTTCGTGCGTCGGGCCATGCGTTACCTCGCGGCCATCAAATCGGATCGCGCCGCGCCGCGGACGGGTCAGGCCGAGAATTGAACGCAGCATCGTGGTCTTGCCGGCACCGTTGGCGCCAAGCAGTGCAAATACCTTTCCGCTCTCTACCGCGAGCGACGCGCCGAACAGCGCCTGTGTTTCGCCGTAAAACGTATCAATTGCCTCGACTTCCAAAATCATGCGAACTGCCCGAGGTTGGAGCGCTTGACCCATTCGTTCTGCTGCAGCTCGTGCGGCGCGCCGCGCGCCACAACCTGACCCCAATGAATTACCGAGATGCGGTCGGCCAGCGAGAACAGGAACTCCATGTCGTGCTCGATGGCCACGATGGTGAGCTTGCCCTTGAGACGCCCGACCAGTGCGGCCAACCGCTGCACGCCGTCGGAGCCCAGCCCGGAAGTCGGCTCATCCAGGCATAGCACGCGAGGGTTCTGCCCGAGCGCGACCGCGATTTCCAGCGCGCGACGGTCGCCATAGGAAAGATCCTTAGCGCGAAGATCGCCCTTTTCGGAGAGGCCGACGGTGACGAGAATCTCGGAAGCCTTCTCGGCGAAGCCACGATCCCCGGCTGCCGCGTGGCGCATATCAAAACCGCGGGCGCGAAAGCCTGGCAGGCCAACCATAACGTTTTCGCGCGCAGTGAATTCGTCGAACAGCGTCATGATCTGAAACGAGCGCGCCACGCCCTTGGCCGCGATCCGGTGAGAACTAAGGCCGGTGACATCCTCGCCATCGAGCCTGATCGAGCCTCGGCTCGGCTTCACGCGGCCTGTGAGCACATTGAAAAAGGTGGTCTTGCCGGCGCCATTCGGCCCCATCAGACCGTGGAATTCGCCCTCGGGCACCGCAAGATCGATGCTTTCCAGCACGACGCGATCACCGAACCGGACGTGAATGCCTGCAACTTCGATCATCGCCATCGCCCGCCTCCGAACAAGAGACGCAGCGCGGAGCCGCCTTGCTGTCGCATCAAATGCAGCGAGCGGTTTTGCCATGCAGCGGTGATCGCGCCGGCAACACCCTCGGGCCGGAACAGCACGACGGCGATGAACAGCAAACCGAAATACAGCATCCAGGCGTTCGTCAGCGCGCCGATGACATCGCGCGCGATCAGGAACAGGAACACGCCGACAACAGGCCCCCAGAAACTGACGAGGCCGCCGCCGACCAGCGTCATCATCACCACGTAACCGGATTGATGCAGGCTCATCACATCGGGAAATGCCGCTAGCTGCGCCATCGCGAACAGACCGCCGGCAAAGCCAGAAACCGCCGCTGACAGCGTAAAGATAGAGGCCTTATAGAGCCAGACATTGTATCCGAGATGCGCGGCCCTAGTTTCACTCTGCTTGATCGCCGCGATCACGCGACCGTAGGGCGAATGCACCAGCCGCCACAGCGCGATGACGGTGAGCCCGAACGCGATGAGAACGAAATAGTAGAACGCAACGTTGCCGGCGAGATCGAACGATGCGAAGCCAAGATCGGCCGGCAGCCGCGCGATCTTCAACAGCCCGTCCTCGCCCCCGGTGATCTTGTGCGACTTTATCGCGAGCGTCCAGAATATCTGGCCGAAGGCAATAGTCATGAACGCATAGTAGATGCCGCGCCGGTGCGAGATGAACAGCGCCACCAACGCGCCGGCCAATCCTGCTATAGCGAACGCCGCGGCCATGCATATCCAGAGATTTGCGACAACGTTGAACTGACAGAGGCCGAACGCGTAAGCGCCGATCCCGAAATAGGCGCCATGGCCGAACGACGGCAATCCGGCCGTACCGAGCACGAGATTGAACGCCAGCGCGTAGAGCGACCAGATCAGGATTTCGATGCCGAGATAAGGATAGAGCCCGACGCGCGCGATCCACAGCGGCACCGTCGCCAGCGCCAGAAACAACACCAGCATGGTCGGCGTGATCAGCCGCGCCGAGTCAGATTGTTGGGTTGGGATCATTTCAGGCCTCGAGCACGCTTTTCTTGCCCCAGAGGCCACGCGCCCGAACGGTTACGACCGCCACCAGCAGCACGTACATCGACAGCAACGACCATTCTGAGGCGTAGGCGCCGGAGAGACCAACGGCGAGGCCGACCAGAAGACCCGCAACGACCGCACCCCAGAAACTTCCAACGCCACCGAGAACAATGACCAGGAACGCCGGTATGACGGCGTCGACGCCCATGTGCGGGCGAATGCCCCAGATCGGCGCCACAATAATGCCGGCGATTGCCGCCAGCATCGTGCCGAACACGAACACCAGCAGCCGCAGCCGGGTAAGATTGATGCCGAGGGCACGCACGATCTCGCTGTCATGGGCACCGGCTTTCACGGTCGCGCCGAACGACGTCTTCTCGATCAAAAGCCAGACCAGCCCGATGATGGCGACCGCAATGCCCGCGGCATAGAAACGATAGGTCGACCAGATCAAATCGCCAAACAGAAATCCGCCACTGACACTCTGCGGAACCTGCAACACGTAGTCGCGCGTGCCCCAAGTCAGACGGATTGTCTCCTCGATCACCATCGCCGCGCCAAATGTGAGCAGCAGGCCATAAAGCGGATCCTTGCCGTAGGTACGGCGCATGCAGAATTCGATGGTGATGCCGACGACTCCCACCGCCGCCGGCGCCAGGATCAGCGTCGCGACGTAGCGCCAGCCAAGCGGCAGCGCGAGCCAGGCTTGCGCGATGTCAGGCGGAAACGGCGGACGCGGCCCCATTAGCTGCATGGCGAAGTAGGCGCCGAGCGCGAACAGCGATCCGTGTGCCAGGTTGATCTGCTCCATCAGTCCGACGATCAGCATGAAGCCGAGCGCGATCAAAGCGAACAGCAGGCCAAGCGTGAGGCCGTTCAGGATATGTGGAAGCAGATCGAACAAGCTGCGGTTCTCGTGCTGGTATTGCAAGACAGCGGGCGCACCCTCGCCCGCTGGAGGTGAAGTCCTGCTGTCGTCAGGAGTCGACGGTCGGGACCTGCTCGTAGGGCGTCAGCTTGCACTTGGCCGCACCATCCGTGTCAGCGGCCACCTTCGGCTCGGTCCAACTAATAAGCTCGTAGAGATCGGTGTTGTCCGACGGCTTGGCGTTGCGACGCGCCAGATAGATCGTCTGCTGCAATTGATGGGTAACCGGGTCCATGTAGGCATCGAAATGCTGCA
This sequence comes from Bradyrhizobium sp., assembly GCA_036721875.1. GTDB lineage: Bacteria > Pseudomonadota > Alphaproteobacteria > Rhizobiales > Xanthobacteraceae > Bradyrhizobium. The sequence continues at coordinate 5,416 of DAIMKE010000061.1, forward strand.
TGCGGTCGGTCGCCGAGACCTTCAGATTTTCAAGTTCCTTGATAATCTTGATATTGTTGGTCGACCCTGCGCGCTCGATCGCACGCAAAAGTTCGCGCGTCGCCATGTAGCCATTGTAGGAGACGTTTCCGGGTACCGGAATAGACCCCTCCTTGTTGGCGGCCTGCCACTTCTTCACGAATTCCGCGACGCCCGGCAGTGCCAGCTTGTGATACCAGGTCGTGCCGAATACGCCGAACAGGCTGTTGGGTGCGCCCCATACGTCCGGCCAGTCCTGCTGGTTGTTGATCCAGGCCGGCTTGCCGTCGAGCTTGAGCTGGGCGACCTGCTCGCGCAGCGCTTTGATGTCGTCTCCGCCGATCGCGGTCGCCACAACATCCGGCTTCGCCTGCTGGATCTTCAGCAGATACGCCGTGAAGTCACGGGTGTTCTGCGGCACCAGCAGATTGTCCACGATCTTGCCGCCGGCGCCTTCGACCTGCGCTTTCGTCGCAGCCGAAGTGGTGTGGCCCCACACGTAATCGTTGGTGAGCAGCATCCAGTTCTTGCCGATGGAACCCACGGCGTTCTTGACCGAAGCCTTGGAGAAATTGGTGCCGTTGCCGTCCCAGACGAACTTGATCCGCGAACAATTCTCGCCGGCTTCGGTGGGCGCCGAGGAGTTGGTGTTAAGGTAGATGACGCCATTCTTGGCGGCGACCTGGGTGATAGCGTTGGCGACCCCGGAATGCACCGCGCCGATCAGGATGGTGCAATCTTCCCTTGTGATGAAACGCTCCGCGATGCGGCTGCCGGTAGCCGGCGTCGTTTCAGTGTCGGCCGTGATCCAGGCGACCTTGCGCCCGAGCACGCCCCCTTTGGCGTTGGCCTCGTCGACCGCCATCTGGATGCCGCGCAAATCGTCCTGGCCGCTGTTGCCGTATTGGCCGCTGGCGTCGCAGGTCAGGCCGAGCTTGATCGGCTTGGCTGCGCCTTGCGCCCAGACCCGGTTCTCCCTCCAGGGGCCGAAATAACTGGCGGTCCCGGCAAGGGCGCTGGCCATCAAGCTGCCCTTCAGAACGCCGCGCCGCGAAATTTCACGCTTCTTCATGGCTCCCTCCCAACCGCTTTTGCTTTCCTGTTGCAGTCAATAGAATGAACGTTCTATCATAAATGTAAAGTAGAATATTTGAACCAGTCGGTGGAACGCGCCGCGATCGGGTAAGCTGGACACCATGAACAAGCCTGCAGGCACGGCGATGAATTACGACGAGTTGCGCGGGGCGATCGCCCAGCGGCATCGCGCCTTGTCCGGACGCCTGCAGCAGATTGCCGAATTCGTGCTGGACCATCCGACCGATGTTGCACTCGGTACCGTCGCCGAGATCGCGGAGCGCTCGGGCTCGCCGCCGTCAGCCATCGTCCGCTTCGCGCATGCGCTCGGCTTTGACGGCTTCACCCAGATGCAGCAGGTGTTCCGTTCGCGCCTCGTGGCCGGCGTGGCGCCGAGCTACAAGGCGCGGCTGGCGCGAATGAAGAGCGACGAGAAATCGATCCTCGGCCGCAAGCCCGCCGCGGTGCTCGGGCGCTTCGTCGCCGAAGCGCAATCATCGCTCGTGACGTTGAGCCAGTCGGCCCATGAGCATCAGCTCGAAGCCGCCATCAAAATACTGGCGAAGGCGCGCGACATCTATCTGCTGGGCCTTGGCGGATCGTTTCCGGTGGTTACGCATCTCGCCTACGTGCTGCGAAAATTTGGGCGGCGCGTGGTGCTGCTCGACGGCACCGGCGGCAGCATCCACGAACAATCGCATCCGGCCACGGCCGAGGACGCGCTGGTGGCGATCAGCTTCCGCAACTATTACCCGGACACCGCACGGCTGTTCCCTGAACTGGTGGCACGCAACGTGCCGGCGATTTCTATCACCGACAGCCTGCTGAGCCCGATCGTTGAGGGCGCGTCGGTCGTGTTTGAGATCCAGGACATGCCCGAGCCGGCGCTCCGCACGCTGGTCGCGCCGATGTGCCTGGTGCAGGCGCTGGCCATCGGCCTCGATCTCGCCGCCAACTGAACATTTACATCAGGAGAATACACATGGCATCACACGACGCCGCACGGCCGTTGAAGGGCAAGGTTGCGCTGGTCACCGGCGCAGGCCGCGGGCTCGGCAGGGCGTTCGCCGAACGGCTCGCAAGCCTCGATCCACGGCATGCGCGAGCACGGACCGGCGGAATATGGCGAAGGATCGACGCTGACGTCGGTTGCCGCCGAAGTTGCGGACGCACATGGCGTGCGAACCATCCGTGTCCTCGGCGATCTCACTGACGGTGCCGACATCGCCCGCGTGGTCGAGACAGCAACGAATGAATTGGGACCGATCGACATTCTCGTCCACAACGCCGGCGGCGACATCGCGGCCAATGGCGGCAAGCCCGACCCGAACGATGCCGTCGGCATTCGTGAAGAGGACGTGCGCGCAGTGCTGGATCGAAACCTGCTCAGCACGATCCTGACATGTCAGGCGGTCGCAAAGGGAATGATGGCGCGGCGCCAGGGCCGCATCGTCACCATCGGTTCGGTCGCAGCCTTCAAGGGCCGCACCAACGGCTCGATCTACGCAGTCGCCAAGGCCGGCATGACGCATTACACGCGTTGCCTCGCCGACCAGCTCCGCTCCTACGACATCACGGTGAATTGCATCGCGCCTGGCGACACCCGAACCGGACGGTTCATGGGCACGCGCGCGGTGGACCAGAACCGGATGATCGAAGCCGGCACGCTCGACCGCATCGCCACCGTCGACGAGGTAGCCCGCGTCGTCGAGGTGTTCGCGGGCCCGCTCGGCGCGTTCGTTTCCGGCCAAGTGCTGCGCGTGGATGGCGGCGGACAGTGCTGGGCCGGGTGATTTAGTTGCCTGCTACCTGGGAATTCCGGCTTTCGCGCAACTCGAGGCCAATCGCGAAAGCACGCTGTTCGGTCCTGGACTGATCCTCTTTTGCCAGAACCTGCATATCCTGCGTGGAAACCGAGGCCTTCTGGAACCTCGATCTGATCGGTTCGCTGCAAAACCGCGTGGCGGTCGCGGCAATATTATGGAGGCTTGCAGGAGGGGTTCCCTTCGGTTCCAGGAGTCGGGCGACCTCGCGATGCAGACAGTCCTCGCGTGTGCTCATTTCACTGGCGTAAATGGTGGGAGTGGTCTGACTTGTCGCGATCTGATTGTCGGTTCGGCACGACGCACAAAGCGTTGCCACCGCAATCAACGGCAAGGCACGCGCGATTCTTTCCCTCGTCTCGAATAGCACGCAGGCAACCTCCGCACGACCATGTCGATTGCCCTAGCGGACGCCACCGCGGAACCTTTGATCCAGATCATTGAAAGTCTCAACGCCAAATAGGTAAGGCCTGCTGACGGTGGCTCATATTTCCGATGCAAACGCTGGGCAGGCGTTACGAATCGAGGTTAACTATGCGGAGCCCGTGATCATCAGGTTCTGTCAGCTCCATCGCTGATTGAGATCTGCGTCACAGTGCGTTGGGGGCACAGGGTGTTACTTGTTATGCGCATACCGTGGCGTTGAGTATCTGGAGGACGCTATCGTGCCCATGTGTCAGTCGCCAAAGATTGCCGATGTATTTCTCAAGGCAGGACAAGCTCCCGCAAACGACAATTGCACCTCAGTCAGCGCGCCCAGGAGTCCACCTTCGATTTGCAATGCCTTTCCGGCGACCTTGCTGACCGTTTCCGTTTTTGCCTGCTTCACCGCTTTCTTTTTCTTCTGAAGCATCGCCGTCGTCATCGTTCGGCTGTCGTACTTCAGAGCCGACGCCTTGGGCTGCGCCTTAAAAGCTCGTTAACACCACCATGCTACCGTCGGCCGCATTCAGATCAGGAATATTGCAGTGGTTGAAACTCGGATTGCGCCACGCGTCAAAATCATGAAGGCTGCCAGGATCGACTATGGCGGCGACAAGTATCCTTGCACGGTTCGCGACATATCCAGCACCGGCGCAGCGCTGGAGTTTTCCGATCTTCTCCGCATTCCCGATGAATTCACGTTGATCATACCGGATGACCGGCTGCGGCTTCCGTGCCACGTCGTATGGCGCAGGGATTACCGCGTCGGGGTGCGGTTCGATTGAGTTGGGAAAGGCGCCGGCTGACGCGCGCGCAGGGGCTCGTGCGTCAGACGCGCAGATTTGGGACAAGTCCGCAGCAACTCTCTCAAGTCCCGGCCTTGGCAGCGGTTCCTGACTTTGGCGGCGATCCGGTAGCGCTCTTGATGCGAATGCGCATGGACCCCCCTTTTGGGTCGTCGATCTCGAACGAATTGGTCTTTCGCACCAGGTCGCTCAGCTTTCGAAAACCGAAGGTTCTCGGATCGAAGTCCGACGCAAGGTTGGCAAGCTGCTTTCCAACTTCTCCAAGAGCAACCCATCCGTCTTCGCTTTCCATCTGAGTAATGATCTTCTTGATGATGGGCGTGGCTGCGCTGGGCGGCTCAAGAGATTTTGTGGCTGAGGTGGTATCCTGACTACTGGCAACGCCGGCAAGCAGGTTCTCGGTGTATACGAACCTTCGGCAGGCCTGCCGGAAGCTCTCCGGGGTTTTTTGCTCGCCGAATCCAAATACATCGACGCCTTGTTCACGGATGCGGGCGGCAAGTCGGGTAAAGTCGCTGTCGGAGGAAACCAGACAAAATCCATCGAACCGGCCGCTATGAAGCAGATCCATGGCGTCGATGACCAACGTTATATCGGATGCGTTCTTGCCGGTGTGTAGGCGAACTGCTGTTGAGGTATGATGGCGTATTTCGATAGCGTATCGGCCCAGCCCTTGGAGCGCGGATTGGAGAAGTCGCCGTAGATCCGGCGAACGCTTGCCTCCCCGATCTTGGCAATCTCCTCGAACAACCCATCCACGATCTTCGCGGAGGCATTGTCCGCATCTATCAAGACAGCGAGGCGGGGCGAGCGGATTTCGGAAGCCATGAGTATCCCCAGATGGACGTACGATCTGACAGCCGGCAGGCCTTATGCCCGTGGAAGCCGGCAGAGATAGGGCGAGCTACACAGTCCAGTAGCCGCCGTATCCGCTTGCCATGTTCCTCGCTAGGGAAGCGATATGGCAGCCGAATGCCGGGACGTCGGGCTGTTACGGCTCGAGAATCACCGCACCAGTTTCACAGCCAGACTACGGCTATACTTCATAACCGACTAGCCTCCCTTCAATTCGGTCGTAAATTCGGCGGGCGCTTCGCGCGAAACCGCTCGATTGTGTCGTCCCCTTTCCCACCGACCACTCGTTGAGGTGCTCAAAAAACCCGCTTTGCGCCAAATGCAGTTGATCAGCAATTTCTACCCGGATCACCCGCGTTCCTCGCACGCGGCCTAATGTTTGTTCGTTCATGGAGAACAAACAATCTCACGCTCGGTGAATTCGTCCATTCCATTATTTCGAGAACACTCTGCTGGCCAGCACATCCGACGCCTCTAACGACATGATATCGTCGGCGGTCAGCACGCGGTCGAGATCGGCGACGAGGCGGTTGGCCTGGCGCAGCCGCATGCGGTCGAGCGCGTTGCGGATCGAGCGGGCATTGGAGAACAGCGGCTGGGTCTTGCGCAGTTCGATGTAGCGGATGAAGGCATGCCGCGCGTCCGCGCTGAACCTGTAGTTCATGTCCCGCAGCATCAGTTCGGCGATCGAGAGCAACTCGTCATCGGCATAATCGGGAAAATCGATGTGGTGGGCGATGCGGGAGCGGAAGCCCGGATTGCTGCTGAAAAACTTATCCATCCGGTCGCCATAGCCAGCGAGGATCACCACCAAATCCTCGCGCTGCGATTCCATCACCTGCAGAAGGATCTCGATCGCTTCCTGGCCGTAGTCGCGCTCGTTATCCGGCCGGTACAGATAATAGGCCTCATCGATGAAAAGCACGCCGCCCATCGCCTTCTTCAGTATTTCCTTGGTCTTCGGCGCGGTGTGACCGATATACTGCCCGACCAGCTCGTCACGGGTCACCGACACCACATGGCCGCGGCGCACGAAGCCGAGCTTGTGGAGGATATTGGCCATCCGCAACGCGACAGTGGTCTTTCCAGTCCCGGGATTGCCGGTGAACGACATATGCAACGTCGGCACATCAGAGGTCAGGTTCATCCGCTTGCGGATGCGCTCGATCAGCAGCAACGAGGCTATCTCGCGGATGCGGGTCTTGACCGGCTTCAGGCCGATCAGCTCACGATCTAGCTGATCGAGCACGTCGCCGATGCCGACCTCGTTGAATTCGCGGCGCAGGTCCACCTGTTCCGGCGACGGCCGCTCAGCCGCCGCGGGCGAAGCCGCTACCGCGCTCATTTGCCACCGTAGCGTCCGCCCTCGGGACGATCGACGGCGTAGCACTTCGTGGTGTAGCGGATGTTGCGGCCGGCAACCTCATGCCTTTCGAGCCGGAAACCGGGCTCGTCCTTCGGCCGGTTGACGATGAAGGACCGCACCGACTCCCAGCCATGGCTGGAATCGAACGCGGACATTCTGATGTATCGGTCGCCATACACCTTGCGGCATTCGTTCAGCTCCATCAGCACACCTGCGGCATCGCGGAGATCGAACATCGGCAGTCCCCACATCTCCCAGAACGTGTTGCGGGGATGCGGGTCGTCGGTGAATTCGATGTTCACCGCCCACCCCTTGCCCAGGCAATATTGAACCTGCGCCGATATCTGTTCGTCGGTGAGATCCGGCAGGAAAGAGAAACAGCCCTGGGTGACGCGCATGATCCTGCTCCTTACATCGAGACGCTGGCGGTAGGGGTGTAATCGGGCATATCGGTCGACTCGTAATTGAAGGTAACGTTCTTCCAGACCTCGAGCGCCGATTTCAGCGGCGTGCAGGTCTGCGCGGCCTTGGCGAGAATTTCAGGGCCTTCGTGCAGATAGTCGCGGCCCTCGTTGCGGGCGAGGATCATGGCCTCCAGCGCCACCCGGTTCGCGGTCGCGCCGGCCTGGATGCCCATCGGATGGCCGATAGTTCCACCGCCGAACTGCAACACCACGTCTTCACCGAGATGATCGAGCAGTTGGTGCATCTGGCCGGCGTGAATTCCGCCGGATGCCACCGGCATCATCTTGTTGAGGCTCGCCCAGTTCTGATCGAAGAACACGCCATGCTCGAGCTTCATCGGATTGAAGTCCTCGCGGCATATGTCGTAGTAGCCGCGCGTGGTCGCCGGATCGCCCTCAAGCTTGCCGACGACGGTGCCTGCATGGATATGATCGACGCCGGCGAGCCGCATCCATTTGGCGATCACGCGGAACGAGACGCCGTGGCTGCGCTGCCGTGTATAGGTGGAATGCCCTGCCCGGTGCAGATGCAGGATCATGTCATTGCGGCGTGCCCATTTTGCCATTGACTGGATCGCGGTATAGCCGATCACGAGATCGATCATGATGATGACCGAGCCGAGTTCCCTGGCGAATTCAGCGCGTTCATACATATCCTCCATGGTGCCGGCAGTGACGTTGAGATAGGTGCCCTTGATTTCGCCGGACGCGCGCTGGGCCTTGTTGACGGCCTCCATGCAGTAGAGAAACCGCTCGCGCCAATGCATGAACGGTTGAGAATTGATGTTCTCGTCGTCCTTGGTGAAGTCGAGCCCGCCCTTCAGCGCCTCGTAGA
>DAIMKE010000062.1:0-13062 GCA_036721875.1 Bradyrhizobium sp.
GACCCGCAGCGCCCGCGGCGGCGCCCGGCCGCCAGGGCGCCGCGCAATCCAATGCCACGCCGCCGGCGGTGGCTCAGCGCTGACGTCAGGCCCTGAATCCGGCTTCGCGCTGGTCAGGGGCTCCCGCAACGCAATTCCACTTTCGCGGAAATCGTTTTAAGGTCCGGTCGTCTCTTTCGAGTCTCGAAATCCCCTGTCTTTCGGAGAGTTTACGCGATGGCGCTATCGAGCATGACCGGTTTTGCCCGGAGCCACGGCGCCAGCGGCCCCTATACGTTCGAGTGGGAGCTGAAGTCGGTCAACGCCAAGGGCTTTGATCTGCGGCTGCGGCTGCCGCCGGGCTGGGACGAACTCGAGGCCTTCGCCAAAAAGCGCGCCGGCGAGGTGCTGTCGCGCGGGACGGTCTACGCCAACCTCAACGTCAAGCGCGCCAACGCGGTCTCCGCCGTGCGCATCAATGAGGACGTGCTTGCCTCGATCGTGAAGGTCGCGGGCGTGCTCGCCGGCAAGATCGACGCGGTGGCGCCCAGCATCGACGGGCTGCTCGGCATCAAGGGTGTCATCGAGATGGTCGAACCCGAAAGCGACGAGGCGGAGGACAAGGCGGCGCGGGATGCGGCGGGAGCGGCGTTCGAACAGGCGCTGGCGCATCTCGTCGAGATGCGGCGCCGCGAGGGCGTCACCCTTGGGCAGGTTCTGATCCAGCGCATGGACGAAATCGAACGACTGGCCAGCAAAGCCGAGGCCGCACCCGGCCGCAAGCCGGAGGCGATCCGGGCGAGACTGGCCGAGCAGATCGCAGCATTGCTGGAAACCTCCGATCGTTTCGACCCCGACAGGCTCAATCAGGAGGCGATCCTGATCGCGACCAAGGCCGACATCCGCGAAGAGCTCGATCGTATCGCTTCGCACGTGGCGCAAGCCCGCGAGATGATCGGAAAGGGCGGGCCGGTCGGCCGGCGCCTCGATTTCCTCGCCCAGGAATTCAACCGCGAGGTCAATACCTGCTGCTCCAAATCGAACGACCTGGAACTGACGCAGACCGGGCTCGAGATGAAAAACGTGGTCGAGCAATTCCGCGAGCAGGTCCAGAATCTGGAGTGACGCGATGACGGCTGCTGGTTTCAACGGAGTTGAACGGCGAGGGCTGATGTTCGTGCTGTCGTCGCCTTCGGGCGCCGGCAAGACCACGCTGTCGCGCCTGCTGCTGGAGCGCGAGCCGGGCCTGAAGATGTCGGTTTCCGCGACGACGCGCCTGCCGCGACCGGGCGAGGTCGAGGGCCGCGACTACTTCTTCGTCGACAAGCCGAAATTCGAAGCGATGGTGAAGCAGGGCGAGCTGCTTGAATGGGCCACCGTGTTCGACAATCTCTACGGCACGCCGCGCGCGCCGGTGGAAGCGGCGCTGTCGGCCGGGCAGGACGTGCTGTTCGACATCGACTGGCAGGGCACCCAGCAGCTGCACCAAAAGGCGAGTGTCGACGTCGTGCGGGTGTTCATCCTGCCGCCGTCGGCTGCGGATCTCGAGAAACGGCTGCATACCCGCGCGCAGGATTCCGACGAGGTGATTCGCGGGCGGATGAGCCGCGCCACCCATGAACTCAGCCACTGGGCGGAATACGACTACATCGTCATCAATCACAGCGTCGACGATGCGTTCGCCGAGGTGCAATCGATCCTCAAGGCCGAGCGGCTCAAGCGCGAGCGCCGCACCGGGCTCACCGAGTTCGTTCGCAACCTGCAGCGCCAGCTCGAAAGATAAGCCGTTACGGCCGCTTCCGTCAGCGCTGTGCGCTGCGGGCGAGCCGGGCCAGCATGTCATTAACCTGGCGCTCCCGCGTGTCCTGCTGGCGCGGAGCGTACATGGACTCGGGACGCCCTGTCAGAGCTTCCTCGCGCTCGCGCTGGAACGTCGGCTGCACGGGACGCACCTGTGACGCTGGACGCATCTGCGGCGCTGGACGTGCCGGCGGCGCTGCACGTGTCGGCGGTGCTGTGCGTATCGGCGGTGCGGTACGTTTCGGCGGTGCTGAACGCGCCGGCGGCGCCGAACGCTTGCCTTTGCTTTTTACGGCATCCCACCGTGCGAGCCGCTGACGTCGCATGGCGCGCCGCGCGCGGATGCGGCCAAGCCTGAACAGGAGGCTCACCGTGATGCCGGCCAGCGCCAGCGCGGCAAGCATCACCCCAAGCAGCATCTGCAACGATGCCGTAGGCTTTGCCGTCGACGAGTCCGCAGCGCCGAACGAGATCCCTGGTGCGGGCTGCGGTTGCAGCGTCGGCTGTAGGGCGGGTTCGGCGTCCTGCTGTTGATCGCCGGCGGGCTCGGCGACCGAGGCCGCGGTCTGCACATCGGCAGGGTTGCCTGCGGAGTTTGCGCTTTGATTGTTGTCGAGCCATCGGCTCGTGGCCACGGGAGTCGCCGCGAGCACGTTTGTACCGATGCCGCGCTTGCCATCCTGGCCGGCCGGCCTGGCGGGCGCGGCGCCGGTCGTTTGCGGCGCGGGATAGGCCGGAGCGGTCTGTTCGGCGCGGGACTGTTGCGAGACCCATTCCGCGCGCGCCTCTGAAATCGCCTTCTGCGTGATCGTGCGCGACGGCTGCGCCGCCGGCTCTGCGGCAACTGGCGAACTCGCCGGCGGGGTGGCGCGAGTCGATCTGTCCTTGTCGAGCTCTTCGCGAAGGTACCAGCATTGACGCTTGGTCGCGCGATCGATGCGATAGTACCAATGGCTGCCCGGCGTGGTCGCGCCCTTTGGCGCGGTCAGGCAATCGTCGGCGGTAGCGGCTTGCGCGCGGAGGTCCGTCACGGTGGCGAGGTTGGCTCCAGCCAGAATGCTGACGGTGAGAGCCGCGACGAACTGCGCGGAACGCTTTGACATCTACATCCCCGGTACTGCTACGCAACGCAACGCTTGGTGCACTTAATCTGGTCGGAGAGTGGGGTCGCAATTAGCCGCAATTCCGGAGCGGATAGGGTTAAATTGAGGCCTGTGGATAGCCATAATTGAGGCGCGCTGAGACGATTGGGTTTTTTCGTTCAGCGGTGTTTTCCTACTGTTTAGAAGCTGTCCAACGTCCGGGGCATCCATCGGATCTGACAAACGAGCCGGAGCCGGAGCGGCCCGAGAAACGGCCGGTACTGGTCCAGCTCAGACCCTGGACGGATCCGCCGGTCCGCGTGGCGCCATTGGGGCTGACCGACCCGGAGCTCAGATCGCCCGAGATCCTGCCGCCTGAAATGACAAATCTCTCGCTGCTGCTACCGCAGGGCGTACCCACGGCAACGGCAACCCACGCTCCATCAAAATTGCCGCCGCCGCTGCCTTCGCCGCCACCTCCGCCGCTCTTACGCGATGCGCGCCGCGGCTCGTCGGCTTCGGGTTTAGAGCGACGTGCCGGCTTTGATGGTTCGACCGCGCGCGGTGCCTCGCGTGAACCGGACAGCGATTTTTCGTCGTTGCCGATGCTGCCGCCGGCGCTGCCGGATTGCGCCAGTGCAGTCCCCGACATGACGGCGGAGATCAGCAGCGAGGTGAGTGTCATTCCGATCGAAGGTCGAATTGAAATTTCCATACTGTCCAACATCCAATTGAGTGCGCATCCAAATTGACGCACAGCGTTACTGCTTCGCCGCAGTCCACCTTCCGGTGCAGCCATCCGATTGCCGGAACGTGCCGCCTCCGGTCCGACCGGAGAGGCGGCCGACCGTGATGACCCGGATGCCGTTGCCGGTGGAGGTGCCGTACACCCTGCCGTCGGGGCTGACGGTGCCTCTGGCGGATCGGCCGATGATCTTGCCGCTGGTGACGACGACGGCGTTGCTGCTGGTGCCCGAACACGTGACTCCCACGGAGCTCACGATCCACGCGCCATCGAAACTGTTGCCGCCGCTACCACCGCCACCGCTTTTTCGCGCGGCGCCGCGCGGCTCTTCCGCCTCCGACTTGCTGCGGCGTGCCGGAGCCTCGGGCGGGGGTGGCGGTTCACGCGAGCCGGAAAGCGATTTCTCGTCATTGCCGAGGCTGCCGCCGACGCTGCCGGACTGCGCCAGCACACCGCCCGATGCGACCGAGACGAGAAGCGCAAGCAGCGCAACGAGTTTGGAATGTCGAACGACATCTCGCATGAATAGTGCTTCCGATACCCCGAATGAAAATTAGCGGCCGGACCCGTCGGCACAGACTGCGCCAATGATGCGACAGGATTTGCCGGACTTGCCGCACTCGTCAAGCGCGGCGTCCCTGGCGCGCGCAACGGTATCGCGTTGGACCAGCGACCATGATTTGTCGGAGATCGCAAACGCGCCGCATCGCGATCCATAGAAACTCAATTCGAGCGGACATTTGCTTCCGCCGCAATTCTTGAGCGCGTCGTCGATCGCCGCCCGCCGCGACACATGATTCCAGGACATTCCCCATTTGGCGCTGTCGGGGCCGTAGACGATAGAGCCCCACGGCTTCAGGTCTTCCATCTTGCGCAGTCGCGTCAGCACGCCCTCGGTGGCTTCGCCCGTCGGCGTTATCTTCGCCTTCTCCTGAAATTTTGCGATCGCCTGCCGCATGCCGTTCTTGCTGTCGAGCGGCTCCGGATCGTAATTGAGCTCGAACAGCCGGTCGCTGAGTTCGCGCAGCAAGATCGGATCCTTGATCGGGATACGGTCGGGATCAGGCCGCAGCGTGGAGGCCAGCCGCTCTTCGGGCGGCGACGCGACGGCGACCTGCGCCGATGGGGCAGGGGGCACAAAATAGAAGTTGCCGTCGATCGGTGAGGACGACACCCATGGCTGTTGCGATCCGCCGGTCTGTCGTTTCACCGCGAGGCCGACCTGGTTGAAGGTCTGGAAGATGTCGACGCCGGCCTGCTTGATGGTCGATGCCAGCGCCCGCGTGTAGGGGCTGTGGCCGTCGCTGCCGTCGAGCGCGACGTTTCCAGGCTGTGTCGCGTAGGAGATCAGCGTGCCCTCCGGCGCGCGCATCTGGGCGAGGCCGCCGTCGGCGGCGCGCAGGCCGCGTGCGCCAAAGGGATTGTTCCGGCAGGCGTCGAGGATCACCATGTTGAGCCGGGTGCCCGATCCCTGCATCTGGCGAAGCACCAGGTTGACGTCCATCATCTGAAAATCGACGTCAGCCTCGCGCGTGGGATTAGCCGTGACCGGCACCAGGTAATTCGAGCCGGAGACCTGGACGCCATGCCCGGCGTAATAGAACAGCGCAACGTCGGCGCCCTGTGCTTGCCGGCCGAACGTCTGCACTGCGAGATCCATCGCCGATTTGTCGAGATCGAGCTGGGCGCGGCTGCCGATCAGCGTGAAGCCGAGGGCGGAGAGCGTTTCGGCCATCAATGCTGCGTCGTTGCGGGGATTGTCGAGCCGGGGCACGTTTTGATAGCTGGAGTTGCCGATTACCAGCGCAACCCGTTTTTCAGCAGCGGCCGGCGTCAGGAAGAGCAGCGCGATCAGAAGCGCCAGCGCCGAATATCTCACCCCGTCGAAAACCCCGTGCATTTCCGATCAAATCCCATAATTAAATGACAGCAGGATATCAGTCCGCGCGCTCAGCGAAAAGCGCTCTGGCGCGGCAGGGAGCGGCGGGCAGGGCGCGCCATCCGATCTCCGTCGCGCGTGGTCTGGCGTGGACATGACATTGCGATCTCGCGACGCGTTGGCGCCCGAAGCTGTTCATCGACGATGCCCCTCGAAAGCGGAGGGTGCAGGGAAAGCCGGGTGCCCTCGGCACCCGCAGTCATGCGCAAAAGACGCACATGACGGACCGCAGGTGCGCCGGAACACCCGGCCTTCCCTGCGCAGTGGTTTTAACGGCGTATGGCGCGCTCTCCCTGGAGACGAATTCGTCTTGCCTCCATCGCTGACGGATTGGCGATCGATCGAGGCCCGGTTGGGCTCGACCATCTCCATCAGCTTGACACCAGCCACGGGTGCCGGGACCACACGCTTTTGCCGTCCGCAGCTTCCCTCGCGCGAGCACCCCGACCGGGCTCATGTGCTGCCGGCCGAAATTTCCCGCGAGGGCGTTTAAGCGCCGTTCGTCTGGCGCCGCGTGTCCGCTCATGAGGTTCAACTCACCCTGCGAACACATCGCGCGCCCGACGCTGCTGCGTCCACCGCAACCTGTCCCAACGTGCGTGACGACGGCCGACGCCCCTCTGCAGGAACAGGATGGCGGGATTCTACGTTCGATTTGCCCGACGGGTTAAGCGGAGAATCTGCACCGGTCGCGAAATAAGTTTCTTGCCACGTCGGGCAAATCAACTTGTAGTTTTCGGAGGGGGTGCTGGCACAACACCAATATGCGGAGTGTGCGCGAGCCTTCGAAATACGCATCCGCGCGACATCCCATATGCGGATGAGCGTCAGCGGCAACTTCGGCGCCGTGCTGACCGCGCTGCGCGCATGCCGGCAGAGATCACCTCGGAATTGTCGGGCAAATCCTGACACGGGTGCGGCGAGTGCCGCCACACATTCGAGGTACAATTCGAATCGGAAATGGATCGAGCGGATGATCGAGCATCCGGCGCGTTCGTCGTTCCTCGAAGGGGTCTAACCGTCATGATGGAATTGGCAAGAAAAGCATGGGTCGTGAGCATCGGCCACCGATATCAAAATGGCAGGCTTGTCGAGCTCCGGTTTTTCTACGTGGGACATCCCACCAAGCAATCCGCGGTAGACGCGTTGCGCAGGAGCGTCGGTCCGAGAGGAAATTTGCGGCGAGTGAGGGCAGAGCGTGAGTTGAGCGTTGACGAAATCGCCAGGCAAAGCCTGGGTTACCGTCAAGTGAAATACTTCGCCAAAGGCAAGGCGCCTGGCGCAATTGACAGGCCGGATCTGGTGAAGGGCTGAAGCAAACAAGCAACTCGTGTCAGCCGCGCACGGCCAGGCGCGCAAGCAGATTGCCGACATCAGATGAGGAACTCCTCCTTCCCGCCCGACTTGGCAGTGGAACGCGCGAGGGTTCATATCATGCAGATCGATTGGAACAGCGTCTTCATTCCCAGTCTCGGCATCGCCGAGGTGGTCGTCCGCGGCACGCTGATGTACCTTGGCCTTTTCATCGTCCTGCGCTTCATGGCGCGGCGTCAGGCGGGACACTTCGGGCCGGCGGACCTGCTTGTGATCGTGTTGATCGCGGATGCGGCGCAAAACGGTCTCGGCAAGGAGTATCAGTCCGTGACCGAAGGTCTCGTGCTGGTCATGACGATCGTCGCCTGGGAATACGTCATCGACTGGCTGACCTACAGATTTCCGAGCTTCCGGCCTGCACTCGTACCTCCCTCCCTGACGTTGATAAAAGACGGGCGGATCGTGGAAGAGGCGCTGCGCAAGGAAATGCTTTCGATGGACGAATTGGCGTCGCAGTTGCGGCAGCAGCACGTCGAGGATATCGCCGAAATAAAGCTCGCCAAGCTCGAAGGCGACGGACGGCTCAGCGTGATACGGCGTGAAGGGCCTGTCATGCGATGATCTGCGCTGTTGTTGCGGTTACGCGCTCGTCAGGGCCATGGGGGCGGTGGAGGTCGCGGGTCAAAACAACCTGCTCTGCGACGGTCGCAGCCCACGCGAGCGGGAACCTCGAACTGTCATGGATTAGACGATCCGGGAACGGCAGGTTGCGCGCCGAGTTGTTCGTAGGTCAAAGGAGAGACCCATGAAGAATCTCATCGTCGGCACTGCGTTTTTTCTCTTCTGGGGCTCGGCCGCGGCCCAGAACACTGGCCCTGCGCCGCAAGCCGGCATGGAAAAGCCGGGGATGACCAGCGGAGCCAAGGAGAATGGGGCGATGGACACGACCGGCATGGGCACAACGAAGGGCAACATAAAAAGGGACAAGGACGGTGCGCCGGCGCCGAAAAGAAGAGACGAAGGCAAATAGTTCACAGCGACAATGCTCTGAAGCCGGGTTGGGCTATCTTTGCCGTCTCAACCGGGAACGCAAATCGAGATGGATCAGCACGATCGCAACGGCGATCAGCAACACCAGGCCGATCAGGCCAGTCAGCGCGGTCAACAGCATGGAAACTTACCTCGGCCGCTGCAGTCCGGGCGATCGCAACCAATCGCTCATACGAGAAGCTGTTTCCGCCTGTCGTGCGCGACGCAGCAGCAACTCCCGCTCCATCCCCGGCGGCAGGTCTTTTGCCGCATCTTTGAAGCGCACGGCTTCTTCCGCAAGTCGTTCTTCGAAGGTCTTCTGATGCTTGATACGGCGGCGCTCTGCCATGCGCTGCTCCCTTTCCAGTGGAGGAAGGCGGAAGTGCAACAGGCGATCTCATCACACCGATAGTTACCACGTTCCGCGCGGTGACAGATGGACATTTCACCTAAATCTGGAGGGGGCGCCAGCAGTTTATTTTGTTTCCCCGCAGGAACCTTTTGAAAATTGCTCAAGCCGCTCAAAATGATCAACGAACTAATGTCCGGTTGTCACCGCCAGCGGCTATTTTCGCAGATCATTTTCATGAAGGGAAATCCGTACCTCGCGTGCCAGATCGATCAGCGAGACGCAAAACGCGATCAGTGCGCCGACGAACAGGAGCGCGACGCCATATTCGTGGGCCAGTTGATAGAATGAGCTGACGAACGCGACGATGATGATGAGCGCGGTGAGTATCGCGGACAGAACGCAGCAGAACATCGCGCGGTTCAGAAGAGCGGCCCGACGCTTGAGGCGGGGTATGTCGGCCTTGAGGTAAGCCCTTGATACATCGCCATCGACAATGCCGTGAAGGAAGTGGGACCGCTCAATGATGTGATTGGTCCGCGCAACCAGGACCGAGATGAATGACGCTACGGCGCCCAGCAGGAATGCCGGGGCCGCGATAGTGCCGATAATGCGGGCAAGCTGGTCGATTGATGGTGTTGCGAGTAGCAGGATGCTCATCCTGCGTCAATCGTGCTTGCGTTGGCGCCGCTCGAGGCGGAGCCGCTGTTCCCGCATCCGCTTGATCTCCTCGTCGAGCGCGTCGTTCTGTTCGTCGCGACGCTCGGACCGGGATTTGGCCGCATCGTCGCGGCGAATCTTGTTGAGCGTCTCCTCGACGGACAGTTTTTTGATTTCGGCCATGACTTCGGTCCTCCAGCGAACCGTTAGCGGCCAGCCAGACTCGCGGAACTACTCTGTTGGCCGGCCAAGGTCGCACGGCTGTCTAGATTTCACTTCTGCCGGGTAGGGGTGCTTGATCTGGGTCAATGGCAGGTCATCCCTGGGCGGCGGCCGGGGACGCGAGCCAGCCCGTTTCAATGCTCTGGGTCGAAGCGCCCGATGAAGCGGTCGGCTTGCCAGAGCTCGATGGCATGGCTATCGACCGCGGCTTTCGCGATCCGTCGCGCCTCTTCCTCGTCAGAGCAACTGATATCGACCCGGCTGACGATGCGGCCGTCAGGCCCGATAACGTAAGCCCGGTACTCTTCCATCTGGCGCCCCGCCGATCTGCCCAAGCTGGCTGCTGCGGCAGGCTATCTCTCTGGCCTCGATCGGGGCGAGGAAATCCAGGCATTGATTTGCGCTGCCGCTTCGCTCTCGCGTGCCGATCGAAGCAGCGTTGCCCGCTCCTTCCCGGGGGGGAGTTTCCGGGCCGAGTTCCGCGCGATCCTCGAAGCCTCCAGCAAGCGTTCTTCAAGGCTCAGGACCTGCTTGGCGCGATTTCTCTTCTTGGTTCGCTGATCGCCCATTGGTCTTCCTTCCGCCTGCTTCCAGTCCGGGCCGAATATCGGCCCTCCCGCTTACAAGCGATGGAAACCCGGCAGGCGGCATTCCGTTGTATTCCGTCGCGGACCCCCGCGTCGGATCATTTGATACGCAACAGCGAGTTTTATCGTGGAGCTTACGCACCGGATATTGGCCCGAAACCTGCGGGAGCACTCCAGGCTGGCCCAGGAGGATATCGAGCAGATCACCAGGCTGTCATTTGTGGTGCGGCCATACGAGCCGAACGAGGATCTGATACGCCAGGGCGACCGTCCAACAGCCGCCGTCCTCGTGCTGTCGGGGATGGTCGGGCGCTACCACCTGCTGAGCAATGGTCGTCGCCAGTATCTGTCGTTTCACATCATCGGCGACATGCCCGACGCACAGGGCCTGTTCCTCGAACAAATGGACCACGCCTTGTGCGCGATGGGCCGCGCCGTTGTCGCCTTCATTCCGCACGAAGACATTGTGAAGTCGTTCAAGGTACGACCTCAACTCGGCTTCGCCATCTGGCGCGAAACCCTGATCGATGCGGCGATCTTCCGGCAAGCCATCACCAACAACAGCGGGCGACCGGTGCACACGCGAATGGCGCATCTGTTTTGCGAACTGTTCTATCGCGCCCGTGCCTCCGGCGTGGCGGGGCAGCGCGAGTACCCGCTGCCGCTCAACCTGGTTCAACTGGGCGAGACGCTCGGCATGGCGATTGCGACCGTCAATCGGACACTCAACCAACTGCGCACCAGCGGCAGCGTGGACTTTCGCGATGGCGTGCTCACGATCAAGAACTGGGAAAAACTGGTCAGGATCGGCGAATTTGACCCGCGCTACCTGCACGGCAAGAAGGTGGCGCTGTAATCACGCAGGCGGCTTACCATGCGGATCCATCGACCTACCGCTTCTCAAGAGAAGAGCCTGCTCCGAACGCGGCCCGATAGATGGTCCAGTATACCGCACCGACGAGTACTGATCCGCCCACGATGTTGCCAAGGGTGACGGGAACGAGGTTATGAACGATCCCGGATAACGTGATCGCGGAGGCTTCGAAGCCGTCCGGGACCTTGCCCGTGCTGGTCATCAGCCAGGCCAGCGGCAGGAAATACATGTTGGCCACGCAGTGCTCGAAACCGGCTGCGACGAAGGCCGAAATCGGCAAGATGGGCGCGAGGATCTTGTCGGTGACCGAGCGACCGGCATAGGCAAGCCAGACCGCAAGGCAAACGAGCACGTTGCACAGGATGCCTTTGATGAAAAGCGTGAAGGCATCAGGTTGTATCTTGGCAACCGCGGTATTCAACACCGATAGGCCGACGCGGCCGCCGTTCATGTCGAGGTGATGGGACAGCAGGACCAGGACCGCAAGTCCAATCGCACCGACCATGTTGCCGAGATAGACGATGAGCCAGTTGCGCAGCATCTCTCCGGCGGACACGTTCCCGCTGGCCCACGCCATCACGATCAGGTTGTTGCCGGTAAACAGCTCGGCGCCTCCGACGATCACCAGCGCCAGGCCGAGCGAAAATACCAGTCCGCCGAGCACTCGGCTTGTGGCGAAGGCCAGCTCCGCGTCGCTGACGACGATCGTGTAGTAGAGCGCACCAAACCCGATGCTGCCGCCCGCCACGATCGCGAGCATGAACGACGCCAGAGGCGGCAGTCTCGCTTTCTTGACCCCGACTTTCTCGACGGCTTCCTTGATCTCGGCGGGACTGTAGGCATTCGAATTGAAGACGGGCGGCTGCGGCGCGGGGGTTGGGTCATCCATCCTTGCATCTCCTCCGGACCTGCGTCGGCTTTTCACGACGGCCGCCGCAGGAGGCGGGGACGTCGCGGCCCGCAGCTAACCGGGGCTTCCGACCGCCAGGAGGCCGACGATCTGAGCGGCAATGACCTTCACGAGCGTCATCGAAGGAAAGATCATGGCGTAGCCGATGTCGGGCCGCTCGGTCGGCGCCATCTTGGTGGAGTAGACGAGGATGGCCGGATTTCCGGTTGCGCCGGACGCGACGCCGACGAGGTCGTCGTAGGGGATCTTCATGAGATAGTGGCCGACGAGCAGAACGATGGCCACGGTGGTCAAGAGCACCGCGACACCGATGAACAGCATGGTCAGCCCGGACTCCGCTACGGTCTTGACGAAAGGCTGTCCGGCATTGACGCCGACGGTGGCGAGGAAGATGGCGAGACCGAAATTTCGCAGCACGATGTTGGCCGGCAACGGCATGGTCCAGAGCATCGGACCGGTGCGGCGCAGCTTGCCGAGAATCAACGCGACGATCAGCGGTCCGCCGCCGATGCCGAGCGTCACGATGCCCACACCGGGGATCGGGATCGGAATGAGGCCGAGAAGGATGCCCATCACCATGCCGAGGCCAAGCGAGACGTAGCTGAACTCCGCGGTGGCCTTGACCGTGTCACCGAAGTGACGGCGGATCTCCTCCTTCCGCTCCGGAGGCGCCAGCACGCCGACCCTGTCGCCGAATTCCAGCATCAGGTCGGGGGCAGGGACGAGGTCGGCGTCATAGCGGCGAACGTGCAGCAGATGAGAGCCGGCCGGCATCGGAAGGTCGGCCAACGGGATGCCCACTACGGCGGCCTTGCCGACGAAGACCCTGATATAGTCGAGGTCGGCACGATCGCTTGCGAGCCTGCCCGGTGAGAGTTCGCCGAGCTTGACTGCTGCGGTCGCGACCGCCTCGCTGTCTTCGGCGACGACCATGAGGGCGTCTCCGTTGGCCAGAATTGTATCGTCGGTCGGGACGATGTTGCGCCCGCCCTTGCGGACCATGGTGACCTGCAGCCCGCGCGGCGCCTTCGCCAGCAGGTCGCCCAGGCGATGGCCGGCGAAGCGTTCGCCAACGGCAATCTCTCCCATATGGAAGCGTGGCGACTTCGCCGGGAATTTCGGCTTTACGATCCGGGTCATGAAATAGATGCACAGGATCGGGCCGATGACCCCGAACGGGTAGGCGATGGAATAGCCGATCGAGGGATCCTTGTTCTTCATCACGTCGAGCGCGGCCTGCAGCGTTGCAGTGCTCGTCATCGACCCTGCGTAGAGGCCGAGCGTATGCCCGATCTTGATGCCGAAGATGTGCCCGAGACCCAGCGCAACAGCGAGGCCCGCCAGGCAGGCGACCAGCGCCAGCAGGTTATATTTCTGGCCTGCGCCGACCATGCCCTCGAAGAACTGGCGTCCGTAGAGAATGCCGATTCCGTAGAGGAACATGATCAGGCCGGTCAGTCCGATCGGGCCGATGATCTGGGCTTTCGGAGCGAATGCGCCGAGGGCGAGGCCGACGAAAAGGACGGCACCGACGCCGAGCGAGAAGCCGAAGATGTTGATCTGGCCGACCAG
>DAIMKE010000063.1:0-12962 GCA_036721875.1 Bradyrhizobium sp.
TGGCAAGATCAAGTCTCGACGAAGACCAGGCGGTCGAACTGGCAGAGATCTTTCGCGTGCTCGGGGATCCGAACCGCTTGCGGATTGCGGTGATCTGTCTCGGGGAACCGCTATGCGTGACTGACATTGCCGCGCGCGTCGAGCTCTCTGCGGCGCTGGTCAGCCATCACTTGCGGCTTCTCAAAGCGGCCCGGTTCGTGAAGGCCAAGCGACGCGGCAAACAGGTTTTCTATGGGACGCTCGACGATCACGTGCGATGCGTGATCCGGGACATGGTCGGCCATGTAGGCGGAAACACCACTGCTCTCGAGAAGCAGGATGATGAACGTCGACCTCGCCGAAAAAAACAATGACGTCCGCAAGCTGCGGTTCAAGGTCGATGGTCTCAGCGCAGTGCGGGACGTGTCGGCCTCAGCGTACCGCTGACGCCAAACGGTGGACGCGGTATGGGTCGGATAACAACACCTCTATGGGGCCTGGGTTGGTGCGATGTCTTCTCCGACTTCCTGTAGAAGCTTCGGGCCCTTGGCCAACCGGCGGCCGAGGGCGTCGAGGAAACTGTCATAGCGCTCGCCGGCTTTGGCCCGCGTGGCGGCCTGGGTAGCCTCGGGCAACGGCGGCGTAGAGCCGAGCCAGAAGCGAACGAACAGTGCCATGGTCTCAATCGCGATGCCGGTATCGCGTTCAAGCCGCTGCATGCGGCGGTCGATGCCGTCGAGCCGCTTGGCGATGATGGCTTCGCGCCTCTCCTCGGAATCTGGTGAGAGGAATGAGGCGATCGCAGCCTCGGCTACAAGGGAGCGGGACTGGTCACGCCGTGCGGCGAATTCCGCGAGCGAGCGCAGGAGGTCAGGATCGAGATAAACCGACAGGCGGAGCTTCTTCTCCATCTCAAAGCTCCATGCTGTCGCCGGGATCCATGGAGATCTGCCGCGCGACGTTCCGCGCATTACTGGCGAGCGCCCGGAGGCGGATGGCATCGTCGTCACGCTCGTCAATGTCAGGATCGAACTCGTTGACGGCTGGCTTTATGGGTTCCGGCGCAATGTCCTTGTGCCGTTCGAGGCCGGGTTCGCGGCGCAGGCCGGCATTGGCCGAATCGTCTTCCGCCTTGTCGTCCGCGCGGGTGATGTTGACAGGTGCTGCGATCCCATCTCCCTGACCGTCATCCGCGACGGGCGCTGGCGGCTGGACGGGCGCGAGTGCGGACCAATCGTCGAGCTTGGGATTGCTTCCTCCTTCCGGGTGTTTCGGCGCCGGCAGGATGCGTTCCGCGAGCCGCCGGTCCTCGAAGTAGCGAGCTTTTTTGGCGCGGATCGGCGGAACTCCGGCGACCATGACGATCTCGTCGTCGGGAGGAAGTTGCATGACCTCGCCGGGCGTCATCAGCGGCCGCGCCGTCTCCGAGCGCGACACCATCAGATGGCCCAGCCAAGGAGAGAGCCGGTGGCCGGCGTAGTTCTTCATCGCCCGCATCTCAGTCGCCGTTCCGAGCGCGTCGGACACACGCTTGGCGGTGCGCTCGTCATTGGTCGCGAAGCTGACGCGCACATGGCAATTGTCCAGGATCGAGTTGTTGGCGCCATAGGCTTTCTCGATCTGGTTCAGAGACTGCGCGATGAGGAAGGATTTCAGGCCGTAGCCTGCCATGAAGGCCAAAGCTGATTCAAAGAAGTCGAGGCGACCCAGCGCCGGGAATTCGTCTAGCATCAAGAGCACGCGGTGACGGCGGTGCGTCGCGTTCAGGTCCTCGGTGAGACGCCGGCCGATCTGGTTGAGGATGAGGCGGATCAGCGGCTTGGTACGGCTGATGTCGGACGGCGGCACGACAAGATAGAGTGTCGTCGGCTTCTCTTCTCCGGCAATGTCGGCGATGCGCCAGTCACAGCGCCGCGTCACCTGCGCCACGACGGGATCGCGGTATAATCCCAAGAACGACATGGCAGTGGAGAGCACACCGGAGCGCTCGTTGTCTGATTTGTTGAGCAACTCTCGGGCGGCCGAGGCGACAACGGGATGCGGCCCCTTCTTGCCGAGATGCGGCGTCGTCATCATCGCGACCAGCGTCGTCTCGATCGGACGCCGGGGATCGGAGAGGAACGACGCGACGCCGCCGAGTGTCTTATCGGGTTCGGCATAGAGAACATGCAGGATCGTGCCGACCAGCAGCGAATGGCTGGTCTTCTCCCAGTGATTGCGCCGCTCCAGAGAGCCTTCCGGGTCGACCAGCACGTCGGCGACATTCTGCACGTCGCGGACCTCCCATTCGCCGCGGCGAACCTCGAGTAGCGGGTTATAGGCAGCACTCTCGGCGTTGGTCGGATCGAACAGCAGGACGCGGCCGAAGCGCGCCCGCAGGCCCGCAGTCAGGCCCCAGTTCTCGCCCTTGATGTCGTGGACGATGCAACTGCCCGGCCAGGTCAGGAGCGACGGCACCACGAGGCCGACGCCCTTACCGCTGCGGGTCGGGGCGAAACACAGCACATGCTCCGGTCCGTCGTGACGCAGGTATGCGTCGCCGAGCCTGCCGAGCACGACTCCATCCGGCCCGAGCAGACCGGCCGCCTTGACCTCGCCGGCGTTCGCCCAGCGCGCCGAGCCATAGGTCTCGGCATGCGCGGCTTCGCGGGCGCGCCAGACCGACATGCCGATGGCCACAGCGATGGAGACGAAACCGCCAGAGACGGCGATCAGCGCGCCCTCCAAAAAGATGTGGGGTGCGTACGCGTCATAGAAGTACCACCACCAGAAGAAGGCAGGCGGCGGATAGACCATCAGCCCCGCGAGATCTAACCACGGCGTTCCAAGCTGCGGCTGAAACCCGAGCCGCCACGCCGTCCACTGCGTCGCACCCCAGGTGGTGGCGAGAACGATGGCGAAGACGGTGAGAATCTGGCCCCAGAGAATCTTGGTCGCGGTCACGGCTCATTCCCTATTGCGAACTTAGAGCGTCAGAAAAGCGCGCGCGCGCCCGTGTTCAATGGCAATCGAAGGCCGGTCGCAAGCGAACGTAGCCAAACGAAAAAATACTGATCCTTCCGACGCAATCGTCCGATGCTTACAGGCCGAGTCCGCGCTTCCGGCCGAAGCTCCAGTCGACGCCGC
The DNA here is from genome assembly GCA_036721875.1 of Bradyrhizobium sp. Classification (GTDB taxonomy): domain Bacteria; phylum Pseudomonadota; class Alphaproteobacteria; order Rhizobiales; family Xanthobacteraceae; genus Bradyrhizobium. The sequence goes on from DAIMKE010000063.1 coordinate 3,106, forward strand.
CGTCCGCTCGGGCGATGCCGGCGACGTGCTTGCCGAGATTGCGTTCCAGCGACGGCGACCAGGGCACGAGCTGGAAGCCGAGCCCGTCATCGATCATGGCGAAGCGGCCGGAAGAGAGCATGAGGCGCTGACGGTAGATGCCGGCGACGTATTCCCCGCTCGCCGCCTTCCGGAACGGCGTCCCCGCTTCGGCGGCGAGCTTCTCGCCAATCGCATCGAGTTCACGCCGGCGGAGCGTGTCGAGCAGATTGCGCGCGTAGATGACTTGTTGTCCCTGCCGCCGCGCCAGACCCTGCTCGATCAGGTGATCGGTGCGCGCCGTCATCGCAGATTGCACCTCGGCGCCGAACCCGCCTCCACCGAGCGCTGCGGGCTCGGGGGCGATGAGTTGGCGATCGATCCAGGTGGCGCCAGACGCCTTCACCTGCGCGTCGACATCGAGATCGGATCGCACCGCCAGTGCGACTCGGCGTCGGCCTTGCGCGTCGTCGAACTGGCGCAACTCGACGATCGATCCGGTCGTACTGTCGCCGGCCGCGTCGAGATCGGGCAGCTTGATGTGATGGGTGCGTCCATCGATGCCGTCGACCACCGCATAGGCGGTGCCCGTCAATTCGTCGTCGAGGCCGCGATCAAGGAGCCGGCCGACAACGCGATCGCCGATGCCTTCGCCGGCAAGCACATAACTCGACGCAGCCCGGTCGATGCCGCGCTCGGTGAGCGCCCGGTGCATGCGCTTGATGATGTCGCCGCGTTCGCCGAGCGCACGCAACGTCGGTTCTGCCTCGTCCGCGATGACCCATTGGCCTGGGCCGGGCTGATGGGCGAGGCCGAGAGATTCGAGCTTGCGCAGCCGGCCGACTTTCTGCGTCAGGTATGGGTCGGGCTGTCGATCGGGTCGAGGTGCAAGGTCGACGACGCGGTGCTGACCGGCGTCGCGGACAAGCTGGCGGTCGAGCCGCGTCCAGCGCTCGGCGTCGATCTGATTGTCGAGGTTGCGGCTGATATCAATGTCCGAGCGAACCCCGAGTTCCTGGGTGACGAGGTCCTGCGCCCGCGCCCGCATGCCCAGACTGATATAGTCCCGCGCGATGACGAGGTCCTTCCCGTCCTCGGCGCGGCCGCGCAGGATGACGTGGACGTGTGGGTTGTCGGTGTTCCAATGATCGACGCCGACCCAGTCGAGTTTGGTTCCGAGGTCCTTTTCGACCTGGCGCATGAGGTCGCGCGCGTACCCCTTCAGGTCGGACATGTCGGCAGCGTCCTCGGGCGAGACGATGAAGCGGAAATGATGCCGGTCATCCTCGCAGCGCTCGGTAAAGCCCTTGACGTCGGCATCATTGGTCTCCGGCCCGAACATGTGCGCCTTCTCGCCGTCGCGCGTAACGCCTTCGCGGCGTAGATAACTGAGATGTGCCTTGAGCGTCGCGCGGCGAGCATTGTGCCGAACGATCCGCGTCTTGACGGTGGCGAGACGCGAGCGGCTCGTCAGCAGCCGATTGGCCTGCACACTGGCGACACGGCCGCGGCCGAAGCGCGAGGCGCGCGGCGCCCCGATCCTGCCGTTGTGCGAGACCTGACCACCGGCCTTTTGCGCCGCGGCGAGCGCCTGGGCGACAAAGGGTTTTGCCCGCTGGACCCCGCGCGAGCGGATGCGGCCTGGCCGGATGCGGAAGTCGTCCTCGCGGCTCATGGCCCAAAGTCTCGCGAGGTGCGAATTTCGTTGAACAAATTGCGGAATTGTCGCGTGCGCAGGCTGCGGAATGCCGGTGCACATCGCGGCGCAGGCACCAAAACACTTGCGAGATCAATGCCCCGACCGTCCCCCGACCGGGCCGCACCTCGCGGCCTTTTATCTTGCCCTCTTAATCGGTCGGGACGTTGATGCTGTGTTCGCCATCGTCGCTGTCTCCTTTCGCTACTCAAATCCACTTCGCTGTTCATTGCAACACGCCACGCTTCGCAAGACGAGAGTTCCGGTGCGCCGTGCACTCTTCCGCGCTCAGCAACGGGCTGTTTCGGCTGCACCAAGGCAGCGCGCGAACCGTCGCGGCGCATCTCTCCATCGGATTCACGGGGCAGCATCACAGGCAATCCGGCGTGGTCCGGTGTCCCGGCCACAGGCAAGATAACGTGCGTCCCGTCGTCCCTGGTCTGCACCAGTCCTCATCCGCCGAGGCGGAGCTCCGTCGTTCAAAAAACCGCCGTCGTCATGACGCGCGGCTGCATCCAATCGTGTTCCATTTGGCTCATCGATGCGATCCCAAGAGCTTGCGATCCTTCAGCGCCGCGAACGCAGCAACATCCTGTTCGTTCGCAGCCGGATCGCCGATGTAGAACGTGCCGTCGATCCACATCGCATGCATGATCACCGCCAGTTTGCGCGCCACCGCCACGCAAGCCTTGCGATGACACGAGCGCTTGGCGATGCTCATGCCCCAGGTCTTGACCTTGTCGCGACGCTTGAAGCGCGTCAGCAACGCCGATGCCGCCTCATACAGCGCGCGCCGCACATCCGGATCGCCCGCCTTGCTGATCCGGCCCTGCACGTCGATCGAGGTGCCGGACTGCCAGCGTCGCGATGTCAGTCCGAAGTAAGCCGCTACATCACGCGATCGGCGGAAGCGCGATGGATCGTCGATCGCCGTCATGAAGCTCAGCGCCGTCACCGGACCAACGCCGGGAATCTGCATGAAGCGGCGGCATAGCTCATGGCCGGCAACAAACCGCACCACCAGATCGTGCAGCCGGCAATACTGCTTCCACAACATCGCACGAGCGACCAACATGGCGTCCATCAGTTCACTGGTCAGCGCATCGTTGGCCACCGCCGCGCACACCGCCTGGTCGAAGCTGCCGCGTGATGCGCCGCCGAGCTTGATGCCAAACGCCTTCAGCGAGTGCCGGATGGTGTTCTCCAGGTCGAGGAACTTGGCTTTGAGATTGCGCCGCTGCGTCAGCAACAGCCGCATCCGATAGCAGCTTTCGCTCTTGATATGCGCTTGCCGGAACCAGCCGGTCCGCATGATATGCGCAACCCCGAGCGCGTCCGCCTTGTCGGTCTTGTTGCGCTGCGCCGACAGCGCCGCCCGCACATGCTGGGTTTCCAGGCATACCGCCGGTAGACCCAGTTTCAGCATCTCCGGATGCAGCCACGGCGACAGCGATCCTGCCTCATGGCCGACCCGCCGCAAACGTCCCAGGAACGGCTTGAGAACATCCCGGATCGCCACCGGATCGGTCACCGCCGAGGTTTCCAGATGCACGGCGCCCTTGTCGTCGACCACGCAGATCGCCGTCTCGTCCATCGCGACGTCCAAACCACAGAAGAATTCCATCAGCCGCCTCCCGCGTTGTGCAGGCGACATCGTAGCCACCGGAGGCTCACCAATCGGCCGTCCGTCCCCAGATTTCCGCCCGTCAGACCGATTACGGAAGGCACTCCAACGGTCGTGTGTAAGCGTCCGGTCCTTGCACGCTTTTTTGAAAGTGCATTGTCGTTCCAAATCGGGCTCCTTCGTTCATGGGAGGTTCTCCGGTGGGTGCTCGACGGTCTTGGGAGAAGGCACACAGTCCGTATTGGTCGCTGCACGTTGAAGCGTGGCGCCGAAGCGAGTTGAATCGGACGGAGTACTGCCGACGGCACGGGCTGTCGAAGAACACGTTCGACCGCTGGATGAAGCATCTCGTCGGCAAAGACGATGCACGTAAACATGCGGAATATCTGCTCGAATTGCGCCAGGAAGAACGGCAGCAGAAGCGGGACAAGGCCGCCAAGAGGCGTCAGAGGCAGCGTTTTGGGGTGAGCACGGACAGGCGTTCGCGTGCCGTCCAGGCGTTCTGGGCGATGCATGTGGAAGCGATGACATGGAGCGGAATGAGCGTCCGCGAGTATGCCGCCGGGTTGCATCTGTCGCCGCACAGCCTGAAGAAATGGCGGGACCGTTTCGAGAACGCCGAGGTGGAAATTGAGTGGCGAGAGCTCGTTCATCCCAGCGCTCGCCCGCTTCTAAGCACTAGTGCTAAGACTAGTGCTAAGGATGGCGCTGCTGAATCCCCCTTGACAGCGGTGCCGAACGACGAGCCGTCGGCACCAGAGAAGCAGAACCGCCGCAGCTTCAGTGTCGCAGAAAAGCTCGCCATCGTGCTGGAGACCGAGCGCCCTCGAGAGACCGTATCGTCGGTCGCACGGCGGCACGGCATCGTCACCAGCGTCTTGTTCCGTTGGCGAGCGAAGCTTGGGTTCGGCACGGAAGAAAAGCGCGCGAAGCTGGCGCCGGTTGCGGTGGCCGCTGAAGGCGCCGGCACGTCATCGACGCCGGTTGTTCTGCACGATCTCTTGCAGTCGCCCGACGGCATGACAGCCGTGGAACTGTCCGATGGCCGTCGCGTCTTCGCGTCAGCCGGCAGCGATCCAGATGCGGTTCGTCGACATGTTCTCGACCGGGAGGCGGCACGATGATGATCGTTCCGGCCGGCGTGAAGGTGCACCTGGCGCTGGGTTACACCGACATGAGGAAGGGCATGGACGGGCTGGCAATGCTGGCCCAGGAGACGTTGAAGAAAGATCCGTTCTGCGGCCATCTCTTCGCCTTCCGGGGCAAACGAGCGCGGATCATCAAGATCCTGTTCTGGGACGGCAACGGACTTTGCCTGTTCACCAAGCGACTCGATCAGGGCGGGTTCGTGTGGCCGCGGATGACGGGGTTCGAAGGCAGCATTACCTTGTCTCCAGCGCAGCTCGCGATGCTGATTGAAGGCATCGACTGGCGCGCACCGGAGCGGGTCTGGAAGCCTGCAATTGCGGGCTGAAATAACGAAGAAACCTGCATAGAATATAGTGAACTTACTTCTTCGAATCAGCCGATTCGCGTAGAATCGGCCATGCGGTTCGATCTTGAAAATCTGCCGTCCGACACAGCTTTGTTGCACCGTTTGGTGCGCGATATGGCCGCTGTCGTCGAAAGTCGCAGCGGTGAGATCGAACGCCTCCAGCTCATCATCAAGAAGCTGCAGCGAGCGCAGTTTGGGCGTCGCTCCGAACGCCTGGACGCCGATCAACTGGCGCTCGCGCTCGAAGACCTCGACGCTGACATCGCCCGTATCCGGGAGAACCGCCCCGCCGTCGTAACCGGCGCACCCGAAACGCGGTCGCGGCGTAAATCGTTGCCCGAACATTTGCCGCGCGATGATGTCCTGCTCGACACCGCAGGTGATATCTGCGGCTGTTGTGGCGGGGCGCTCCATGCCATCGGCGAAAGCGTCAGCGAGATGCTGGACTGGGTGCCGGCGCAGCTTCGTGTGGTACGCATCACTCGCCCGAAATATGCCTGCCGCGTCTGCAACAAGGTCGTGCAGGCGTCGGCACCGGATCGGCCGATCGCAGGTGGGCTGGCCACGCCGGCGTTGCTGGCACAGGTTCTGGTCAGCAAATATTGCGATCACACGCCGCTGTATCGGCAGTCGCAGATCTTTGCCCGACACGGCGTCGACCTGCCACGTTCGACGCTGGCCGGATGGGTTGGCGGCGCATGCTGGTGGCTGGAGGCGCTGCACGAGCGATTGTGCAAGAACGTCTTTGCCTCCGATCATCTGTTCGCCGACGACACGCCGATCCCGGTGCTCGATCCGGGCCGCGGACGAACGAAAACAGGACGGCTCTGGGTCTATGCCCGCGAGCAGCGACCATGGAGCGGACCCGAGCCGCCGGCGGCGGTCTATCTGTTCGCGCCCGACCGCAAGGCCGAGCGCCCGGTATCGCATCTTGCGCGCTTCACCGGCGTTCTGCATGTCGATGGCTATGCCGGCTTCGAGCAATTGACCGACAATGGAAACATCGTGCTTGCCGCCTGTTGGGCGCACACAAGGCGCAAGTTCTACGAAGTAGCCGAGGCCACTGGCTCGCCTGTGGCCACCGAGGCGTTGCGCCGGATCGGTGAACTCTATGCGATCGAGGCGCGCGTGCGCGGACAGTCGTCCGCTCATCGGCTCGCTGAACGGCGCTCCTTCTCCATGTCGAGCGTGCAGGCTTTGCGGACATGGCTGGAAGCGCAGCTTCCCCGCGTGGCCGGCCGTAGCACACTGGCCGAAGCGATCCGTTACGCGCTCTCGCGCTGGGAAGGTCTGACACGCTTCCTGCATGATGGCCGCATCGAGCTCGACACCAATCCGGTCGAGCGCGCGATCCGTCCTGTTGCGCTCGGTCGCAAGAACCACCTGTTCGCGGGCAGCGACGGCGGTGGCGCGCGCTGGGCGACAATCTGCTCGCTGATCGAAACCTGCAAACTGAATGGTGTCGAACCGTACGCCTATTTCACCGACGTGCTCATGCGCATGGTCGATGGATATCCCGTCAACCGGCTCGAGGAACTGCTGCCGTGGAACTGGAGCCCCGCAGGAGCCGTCGCTGCCACGGCCTGAGCAAGGCCAGATTCTCGCCAAACGGCGAACATGAGACCGCAGACAGTTGCAATAGTCGTCCTTTGTAACGATATTGCCTGACGGTCCACAATTGCGATGTGATGGGGATGAAGAGGTGACGCAGTCTTCCCGAAGCGTAGCAGATGCAGGGCTGCTCTCCGAAGCCGTTTCGGCGCTTCGTGAGCTGGTCTTACGCGCGCAAGACGCCACCGACGAATGGTCCAACGACGGCGATTCTGTTGATACTTGGAAGAGCGATGAACTCAATGCCGCGATAGAGCGCGCCGAAGCAGTGATCGCGAAGGCGGAAGCTACCAAAGCTGTGCCACGCACAAAGTAGGAGCTCGCCGGGTCGGAGCATTGACACCCGAGGCCGTTAGGCTCGTCAAGACCCGACGTCATGTGCAGGCTCCGGACGCATACGGTCGTGTTGCCGCTCCCCTCCCGGCTCGCACTCTTCTGTGCGCCGGTCTTCGCAATCTGACGAATGCCTACGACGGGGTTCATTGTGGGCGCTCGGTGCCGGCACGACGCACGAACAACTCGCGATCTTGCGGATTGCTCTTGACCAGAGACGATGCAGGCGAAGCCGGGGATGGTGGCTCGGTTGCTTGCGGCGTAGTGGAGCGTTCCGACTGCTCCGACGACGGCTTGGATTTCGTCGGAAAGAGCGCGCTTGACCAGCCACGGGCCTGCTCGGCGAAGGTCGCCGTGATGTCGACGACAGGCGCCGCGCTGTCGGAGGGAAGGTCATCGGCAATGTCGAATATCGCCGTGCTGGTGCCGGGCGGCATGTCGAAGTTCGGCGCATCGCCCTTCTTGACGGTTGTCGCAACATCGGTCGCAAACTTGAGGTCCGGCTGCTCCCAGGAGCCGCGATAGACGGCAACGGCGCAGAATGTCGGATCGGCCTTAAGGCGCGGATGGCCCTTGCAACGGCTGGTGTGCTTGCTGATCTGATCGGCTGCCATCGCGACGTTGCGGCACGGCAGAAGAACAGATGCTGAGACGCGTGTTGGCGGGACGAGAACACCGGCAAGCCCGACGCGCACCGCGCCACGGGAGGAACCTGACCGCGTCTCCTTGATTGCGTCGTTCATGTTCGGATAGACGCGCGGGCTCGGTTCGCCTTGCAGTGAGATCGCCCACGGTTCGCCGCCGGATTGATGCCAGACCAGCGCATGCATCAGCTTGGGATCGACGGTGAGCGCGCACGCGGTCACCAGCGTAAGGAGGTCCATAACGTATGCTCCATCGGAACGGTTCCTCCGCCCGCTAAGCGACGGGCCGATGCCATCGTGCTCGCGGCCGTCAAGGGCAAGGCGCGAGCGCCGGCCTACGGCCGCCCTTGACCGCCGCTGCGCGCGACGGCCGCGTGGACCGCGAGCGGGACGGAGGAATGAGTCGAGTCTTTCGCGAACAGAGGAATGACGAGGGCTTCGCGCGATGCGCTGACGTCCGACATTTGGCTCGCGTAGTGATGACACTGATCAACTTCGGTTTTCGCGCTTGGTCGGCCGCGTCCAGAGCAGGTGAAAGGCGGAGCGATCACTGCCCGACTGAAACAGGTTGGCCCGGATCGGCTGCGGAAAACCGGGATCGTCGATCTGGAGAGCGACGTATTCGCCGGCCTTCTCGCCGGTGCGGGTCCAGCCCGCGCCGACTTCCGGTCCCTCCTCGTCGCCAGCATGGATGCGGTAGTTCGGAGCGTTCTCGGTGTCCGAATGATCGGCTGGAACGATGGTGAGTTCGATGTCGAGCGAGAGCGTGCGCACGCGTCCTGAGAAGCCATTCCGGTTGCGGATGAAGTTGCCGATCTGTGCCATGTGGTCGTCCTTTCTGCTGGTGGTGGTGAGTGTTTCGGGAGGGCGTTAGCGTGTGGTGGCCCACCATTGGAAGCGGCCGTCGCCGGCCTCGTCAGTCCAGACGGGTAGCGCGCGGCCGATGACGAAACCGCGCGAAAGCGGACCGAAGTAGCGGCCGTCCACGCTGTCCGGGACGTCGAAGTTCATGAGGAAGACTTCGTCGTCGCCGATGCGGCCGCAGCCTTGCCAGACCGGCATCTTGCGGCCGGCATTGTCGTGCTCGCGGGCATGTCCGATGGTCGAGCCATAGGCGATGATGTCGAGGCCGTGGCGGCAGACGGTTTGTCCGGGCAGCGCCAGGACGCGCTTCATCATCGGCGCGCCCATTGGCAGATAGCCGCGATCGGCCATGAACTCGGCGATCAACGGCGGCACCGCGACGGCGACCAAGTCGGTGACATCGAGATCATTGGCGGGCCGCACAGCATAGAGTCCGATCGGCGCGCTGGCGCTGGCGTTCCAGATGAGTGTCTTCGGCGGGTCGACGAAGGCCGACGTGCCAAGCGTGATGCTGGACAGCGCCGTCGCGAGCATGGTGGCGATGCGGGTCATGCGCTGACCTCCCGCCGCTTGAGCCAGGCTTGATGGCGCGTGCGTGTGTAGTTCCGCGGCGTCTCGTTGACGGAGAGGCGGTTGTGGACGTGCTGCCAGTAATCCGGCGCGACATCGGCTAGGTCGAGGCCTAGCGCTTCGACCGCGTCGATGACCTGCAACACGCGCTCGACCTTGGGCCAGCCGTCCATGCGCAGAAGGATGTCGCCCCCGGGACGGACGAACGGCAAGGTCTGATACCGCTCGCCGGGCGCCACGGCGCGCACGACGTCGGCGCGCGACAGGACGGTGCCGTACTCGTTGGCCGCCCAGCGCACCAAGCAGAAGATGCTGCCGGGAATGAAGCTGACGATACGGCGATGGCGGTCGAGGATCTGCTGTCCCGCAGGTCGGCCGAAGCGGATGCGGTTCTCGATGCGCTGCTTGTGCCACGTCAGTTCGACGAAGGTGAGCGGCGCATCTGCATCATGCGCACGCGAGACGTCGGTAATGGTGACTCCCTTCATCGCCGGCCTCTCTTGGTCCGGGGGAAGGCCTTGAGCAGTAGGAGGCGCAGCATGTAGGCGACGGTGACGCCGCGCTCGAAGGCCGTGATCTTGATGCGGGCGCGCAGGTCAGGCGTGACGTCGATGGTCAGTCGCGCCGAGAAGGCGTTGCGCTTGCGCCGAGCCTGGCGCGGAAGCTTTCGCCGTTTGGTCCGACGCTTGACGTCGATTGGCCAGAACTTGAGTTTGGCGGCGCGCGGTCGCCGGGTCATGGCATCACCGCCATGGTGACGTCGCGCAGTGGTGCGAGATCGTTGCGAGCGGCTGTAGTACCCGACAATCCGCAACGGATGCTCGGCGTTAGCAAGAATCCGGAGGATTCTTGGTTAGAGAAGTTAGGCGCGCGATTTTGTAAACGCGCTTCGAGGGTTAAGGGCGATTTGGGTTCCTGATAGGACGGGTCTGCGGTTCCCGATAGGACGGGTGTTCGGGTTCCTGATAGGCCGGGTCGATTCACAGCTTGTCCCCATTATGT
>DAIMKE010000064.1:0-12791 GCA_036721875.1 Bradyrhizobium sp.
CCGACGCAGCGGGTGCGGGAATTGTGGCTCGTCGTCGGACGGCGCGGCGGCAAGGACTCGGTTGCGTCCATTCTGGCCACCCATGCGGCCATCACTTTCAACAGGCAGGACCTGCTGCGCGGAGGTGAGCGCGCGGTGGTCGTCTGCATCGCGCCAACCCGTGAGCAGGGGCAGATCGTCCTGCGAATGATCAAGTCCTACTTTGAAAACGCGCCGATGCTGGCGGCAATGGTCATGGGCGAGTTCAAGCAGGAGGGCTTCTCGCTCAATAACGGAGTGGACATCAAGGTGGGCGCGAACTCCTTCAAGAACGTGCGCGGCGTCCCGATCCTGCTGGCTATCCTGGACGAGTGCGCCTTCTACAGCACCGACGAGGCCGGCGCCAAGCCCGATACAGAACTCTACGCGGCCATCGAGCCCGGCCTGTCGTCGCTGGAGCCTGCAGGCAGCCGGATCGTCGGCATCAGCACGCCCTACAAGAAATCTGGACTGCTCTATACGAAGTACACCGACCACTTCGCCAAGGATGATGACGACACGCTCGTCATCCAGGCACCCAGCCGCACCATGAACAGCGCCACGCTCTCGCAGGCATACGTCGACCGCGCCATGCGCGCCGATCCTGCCAAGGCGAGCGCAGAATACCTCGCGGAGTTTAGGGACGATGTCGCGGGCTGGCTGTCGCGCGAGGCCCTTGAAAGCGCCGTGGACATCGGCATCACCGCGCGTCCTCCCTTCGCACCGTACGACTATCGCGCCTTTGTCGATCCGTCGGGCGGCCGCAACGATAGCTTCACCTGCGGCATCGCGCATGACGACCAAGGCCTCGCCGTTCTGGACTGCGTGGTAGAAATCCCGTCCCCTTTCAGTCCGATGTCTGCAATCTCCCAGATCGCGGGCACTCTGCGCCAGTACGGCCTGACGGAAGTCACCGGCGACCACTACGCCGCCGCCTTCAACGTGGAAATGTTTGCCGCCTGCGGCATCACCTATCGCGCCAGCCCGCGCAACCGCTCCGAAATCTACGCCGACGCGTTGCCGCTGTTCAACTCTGGACGCGTGCGCCTGCTGGACAACCGCCGCCTCGTCTCGCAGTTCGCCGCGCTGGAGCGGAAGACGTCGCCCATGGGCAAGGACGTCATCAATCATCCTCCAGGCGGCCACGATGACGTCTGCAACGCGGCCGCCGGTGCACTCGTGGCGGCAAGCGCAGCCGACCGCAGACCCAAACTGTTCTTCGCATGAGAGAACCGATGACCCGCAGCGCAATTCGCCTTCCTGAAATCCTGGACGAGCCGGCCATCATGGGCGTGCTCAAGCGGCTGAACCTGTTGGCAACGGGGCAAACGAGTTTCGGGAGCAAAGAAGTCAGCGCCTCCTTGAAGTGGGCGCGCGTTCCCCACGACGAAATTCAACGCTTCATGAGGGGCATGGAGCATATGGGCCTGTTCCGCGAGCCTGCGGCCATTCCGGAGCGCATTCCGTGGCGTGCACCAAAGCAGATCAGTCAAACCTGAAACCAGTTCAACCCAAAAGGAAAATTGAAATGACCCACATGATTGGAAAGATGACGGGCGTCAACGCCGCCTCGTCTGGCATCGACAAGCTGCTGGACGTGCTCGCGCCTGCCATCACTGATGCGCCTAGCCCCAACGTCAAGCCGTCCAATTGGATGGATGCGCAGCGGCAGGCGAAAAGCTCTGTGGCCATCAAGACCAACACGCAGAACGAGCTTCTGAACACCATGATGTCCCTTGGCTTCTACACGGTCTCGAAGGAGTCGGCCATCGCACTGATCGCGCACGGTCAGAAGCTGCCCATCGCAGAAATCGACGCCAAGCTTGCCAAGGCGAACGTGTCGCTTCAGGACCGGATCGCGCTCAAGGCTGCGATGGACAAGTACGGCATCATTGGACGGTAAGCCTGCGTTCGGAGCAGCAACATAACAGGAGAACCACAATGGGCATCATCAGCAGTTTGAACGGCCACAAGCGTCATGGCGTGGGGGGCAGCGCGCCGACCCCGCCGAGCGTGAAGCAGTATGACGGCAGGGACCGCCTGGCCGCAGCCAAGGCGCTGTCCGACGGACAAGCCTGCGTCGCGGACCTTGAGGCGCGGCTCAATCGACTGAGCACGATCATCAGCGACGCCGACGCCGCCCACGATGCGCTCCAGCAGGCCATCACCGCTGACGGCGGCGTGGCGCTTGAGCGCTACGGCAACGGCAACGCAGCAAACGAGCCCATCGCTGCGCTGATCGCGACGAAGGAGAACACCGCGAGAGCAGCCAGCGCCGCAAAGGCCGCGCTCCCGTCCGTGGAGGACATGCTCGCCAAGGCCCGCGCCGAGGTGACGCGGCTCGAAACGGTCAAGTTCGACGCGATGATCGTGTTCCTGAAAACGCGGGCGTCCGACGAGCACCGCGCCTTCCTCACGGCGTTCAACGCCCTCTGCAGGAGCTACGACACCTTGTGTGGTATCGCGGTCGCGCTCTCCGCCACGGGGCACTCCGACATGATGACCAGCGGCGCGCCGATGCCGATCAAGGTCAGCGGCTTCAACATGAACACCGGACCGGGCTACGGGCCGTCTGAGCCCGTCACGATGGCTCGGGGTGCAGACGAGGACGCGATCCGCCGCGCCACCGCCGCCTGGATGCAGGCGCGGGAACGCCTTGCCAAGGACCCCGACGCCGACATCGACGATCTGATCGGCGTTACGGAATTGCAGTACCCGTCCGACGCAAATCTCTGAGCATTTCAGAAGGAACGACGCCATGAATTCAAAAGTGAACCAGCACACTACCCCGGCCGACCTCGCTCCGTCGGTCGCGCACAACTCGGGCAATCTGCGCAGCACACCTGCCGGGGGCGAGGTCCCGCGATCGCAATACGAGCAGCCGCGCAGCCCGAAGAACGGATACGAAGCGCCGAAAGGCGAGTGACGACGCGCCGTCTGGGGTTCGCTCTTCTTTACCCGGACGGCGATGCCTGGGAGGCGGCCTAGTCACCCGACTGCCCAGGGACTGATGGCCACGGCGAGGCGAAGCGCGTCAGCGCGCGAAGTTCTGCAGACTGCGCGGGCAACGCATCCTGCCTGTGCCGTGGCCATCGAGAAGCAGAAGCGACGACCTAGGAAAGGATCAGTTCAATGGATGTGTATAAAATCGGAGTTTCTATTGCGCTGACCAATAACATCAGCTCCGCGCTTGCCGTGATCGGCAGGCAATTCACCGGCCTACACACTTCCGCGCGCGCCATCGAGAACAACTTCACCGGCTGGAGCCGCGCCCTCGCAGGCGTCGGCGGCCTGCTTGCCAGCGGCGCAATCATCGGCTCGATGGCCAAGCTGGTGGACAAGACGAAAGAGTACTCCGCCGAGCTCGTCAAGATCGAGCGGCTGGGGAGCACCATGGGCAGCATGGTTCGCAGCGGTGCGTTCGAGAAGAAGGCGTTCGAGATTTCGCGCAAGACGGGCCTCAACGCCGTGGACGCGATGAAAATCCCCGGTGACACCTACTCCATCATCGGTACCGATCCCTCGATGCAGATGTGGGAGGGCCTTGCCAAGTACCAGTTCGTCCAGCAGCAATCCCGCGATGTGAAGGGAAACCCCAAGGACGATTTGAACAAGCTGATCCGCGCCGGTGAAATGACGGGACGACTGACGGACCCGGTCACCAGTCACGCGGGCGTCAAGCAGCTTGAGGCGTTTCTGGATTTCATGGCGAAAGTCGGCGCGGCAACCCACGGCATGGTGAACGCCGACACCATGATCGGCATGGCCAAGCAGGGCGGCTTCACGCTCCGTGGCATGTCCGAGGAAGGCATGATGACGATGGCCATGCAGGCGCAGGCCATGGGCGGCAACCGCGCCGGTACGGCCATCCTGTCCACGTGGGGTCAGATCGTCAGCGGCACGATGCTGAAGCGAACGGCCCAAGGGATGCAGGACCTTGGACTTTTGAAGGAAGGCGAGTGGAAGACCGGAAAGGGTGGCCAAGTCCTGATCAATGAGGACGCCTCCAAGCGCCTCCACGGCCTGATCAGCAAGGACCCGATGGATTTGGCCACGGCCATCCGTGAGGAGTTCAAGAGGCAGGGCATCACGGACCCCGAAGAGCAGATGAGGCGCGTTGCCCGCGCGTTCGGACGGCAGACCACGCAGCGGTTCACCGCAGAAGAAATCATGAACTACAAGCAGATGGAGGAGGAGCGCGGCCGCATCAATCAAGGCCTCGGCTCTCAGGAGAGCTGGCAACTCTACATGGACAAGTCGGTGCCGGCCAACATCGATCGGATGCAGAACGCGTGGAAGGATTTGCTCTACGCGGTGGCGGGTCCGCAGGCCCAGGGCGCGATTGGCGTGATGAAGGAAATCACGGGCTATCTCAACAGCATGACCGACATCGTGCGCGGCATGGACCCGGGCACGATGAGTGCGGTTGCCAAGGGAATGGCGGCGTTTGCCGTAGCGCTCGCAGGCGTTTCAATCGCGGCGCTGATCGCCATCGCAGGCATCCCGGGCGTCATCGTAGGTCTGGTTGCCGCACTGGGGACGCTGGTCGCTCTGAACTGGGGGAGTTTGAAGGGGGGCATCAACAGCGTCGCTGCCGCCCTTCAGTCCTTGGACGCATGGGTGGGCAATTTCATCAAGAGTATCTGGGGTTACATCAAATCCCTGCCGGGTATGGTTCTCAAGCCGCTGCTCGATTACGGCAACCGCGACCGGAGCAAGGACGGCGACGCGCCTACCGACGGTTTGAAGCAGCCGATGAACTTCAATCCGCGCGACATCCGGATGAAGGCCGCACCGATTACGCTGGCGCTGAACGTGGACGGGCGGGCCCTCGGCCAAGTGGTCAGCCAGCAGATCGATTATCTGCACGAGCACCCGACCAGCGCGCCATCGTACGACACCGCGAGCCGCTTCGGACCGGCCGATGGCGGCATCATGTCAGGCTAGAGGGAGGCGCATATGGATTTGAACATCGCACGGGCCAAGCGCGAGAAGGCGATTGCGCAGGAAGTCGCAAACGAGCTCTACGCGCTGACGCAACCCACCATGGACATCGGTGGTGACGTCACGCCGTTGCTCCAGCTGCACCTGCCCCACATCTTCGGCAAGGCCTGCGAGCGCCACAGCCTGCAAACGGAAGCAGAATGCCAGCGCGTGTTCGGCTACGTCACGCCCGCCTTGGCGTCCCTGAACCAACGCTTCCAGAAGCTGGCGCGCCGCGTAGAGAAAAACGCCAGGAAGGCCGAGCGCAAGGCAGCGGGAGCGCGGTGGTGATAGGCCGCACGGACCTGTCCGCCAGGATGATCGCGCTGGCCAACAGCGGGCACCCCCGCGCGAAGGAATTGCGCGACAAGGCGGACGCGTTCGACCGCGCGAACAAGGGTGCATTCCTCGATCCGCCGACGCATACCGTGGCGCAACTCATGGGATGCCTTGAGGGCGCGCGGCGGTTCTTTGAGATTTGCGGCGGCGCACTGGCGGATGAAACGCTGGTCGGGTGTGCGCGGATCAAGCGCCACGCCAAGGGAGGCCGCTGATGCAGGTGGGCGTTATCCTTGTAGATGGAATGCAGATCGGCGTGATCACGCAGACCGAGGGGGAGCCCGACGCCTACACGCCCGCGCTCGGTGGTGACGGCTACAGCGGCAACACCATGCTCGAAGAGAATGGCGAGGTCGGCAGCGGCGGCACTCATAACGGCGGCACGCCTCAGGGCGGCGCTCCGCAACGGCAGCGCCGGCACGGCCCGCGACGTAGCGAGCAGCGCGCCAAGCCTGAACCGCGATCCACGGACGGCATGGACGCGCTGGAAGGATCACCGCAGCAGGAACGCCAGCGCGAGCAGAACCGGCAGCAGCCACGCCCACGAGACGACGCGCCGTACGGCGTGGGCACCGGCAACCCGTTTGACCGCGAGCGCTTCCGTAAGGAGCTGGCGGAGAAGCCATGGCTCAAGGAGAAGTTTGCCGGCATCAGCCTTGGCGAAAACCAAGATCGGACCGCAAACCTTGCCGTGCAGGAAACGGCCATGAACCGGGCAGTGGTGCGCGGCACGTCCCTTGAAACCCAACTGCGCCGCCACCGCCATTCCGGCAAGGACGAGGGCGGCTACTACGCGGGATACGCCAACAGCTACAGCCCCGAGAAGCGCCAGATGTTCGAGGACAACCTTGAGCGGGCGCTCGGCGGCTCGAACGTCACGGACTACGCCACCGACAACGCCTCGTCGTGGCTGGCAGAGAAGAACAAGGCGACGGGACGGTTCACGCACCACCGCGATTTCAATCGTGAAAGCTTCTTCTCCCCGGGGCACGCCGAGCCGGTCCTGCGCGACCGCTGGCGGGCCCTGAGGCAGAAGGTGCGCCAGTACGAGAACCCGGACCCATCCGTGGACGGCATCGCGCCGCCATCCATGGGCAAGCCCGGCCCGCAGTCATGAGCGACCTGCCCACGCTGATCGGACAATGCCTGAGTGAAATTGGCCGCTTGGCGTACCTGTTCGCAGGCGAGCCGGATTGCGTTGTCGAGGAAGCGCTGGCCGCCATGCGCTACCAGCTAGAGGACACCATGCCTGCCGACACCGTGGACCGTCTCGTAGACGCCGTCATGCGGTGCAAGGTGGAGATTGAGCGGCGGGGCTTCGCCTGCAGCGTCAGCCGACACTAGCGCAGCCGGTTTTAGTCTTCCTGAACAGGCAGGTCACCCGCGATGCCGGCTTCTTCTGGCGCGTCGGACGCCATCAGCTCCATCAACTCGGCGGGCCGGATGTTTCGGTTCAGTGGGCTCTCGTACCGATGCAAGGCGAGCAAGGCGTCCCGGCGTGCTTCGGCGCGTATGACCGCAGCCTGCGCTTCTTCAAGCTCAGCCTCGTAGTCCGTCTCGTCCCATTGCTGCGCGAAGACACTCATTTTACCCTACCGGTCTAGCATAATATGTAACCCGACCAAGGGGTTCTGCAAGCACGAACCTCAGGCGCTCGTATACAACGATTGCCCCCGGCAAAGGGTTCTTTATTTTAACCCTTTGTTTTCCCTGGGCTTTTGCGAACCTGTCGGCCGCCTCGGTGGCCAGCAGGGCCACGCGACCCTTCAGGGGATTGTGGGGCCGCATGCTTTCTAGGAAGTGAATAGTCACGTTGTCGGGACCCCTTGATGACAGTCCCGCGCAGAGGCCGCAAAGCATAGGGCCGCTCCAGATAGCGACTTCAAACCTGTCCGTGTGGCGCTTGTAGTGCGCGTCGTTTTCGCGCCAATCGAACATCTTGTCGCCCCACGAAGCGTCCCATGCATCAAGGCATGTCGGGTCGATGCCAGTCAGGCGTACGGATTGCTTCTCATGATCGGAATGCCACGCGGGCATAGAGGCGACGAAGTGGAGCGCCACCTCGCGCGCAACCCTGCGAAACTCCTCGTACCGAATCTCTGCTTCCCATCGGCTCATGCCGCGACGGTACACGACAAGGCGAGCAATCCGCAAAGGGAGGTTTACGGCCGCGCTAGGAACCGATTGAATCTCTACCGGTAACAAAACGGGAGGTTGTGTATGAGTACCGTGCAGGCTGTTTGGCTTGGCGTGATGCTGGCCCTCACGCCGTCGCTGCTGGTGATGCTGCTGATGACTTGGCCGAGCGGACCGCAGCGGGGAGAGTAACAATGCAGAAGTTTATCCTCTGGACCGTCGTGCTGCTTTTCGCTTCCGTGTCTGCGCTTATCTGGATTGGTGGCAACGCCGGCAAGCCGGCCGTAGCTGCCGCCTCTGCGGACGAACCGATACCTTGCGTCGAGGCGTGGGGACCAACGCTCAAGTCACGCCCCGATATGACCTGCGTGCCCTTGACTGACAGATTGATCGCGGAACTCAAAGGGGCGACGCGGGCGCAGGTGGTGAACGCGATGAGCAATGAAGGGCGATCGGAGCTAGAGGGGAAGCGCCTTCATCTGCACTTCTCTAGCGCAGCCGACAGCAACAGCGGCGTCATAAATTTCACGTTCAACGATCAAGGGAAGGTGCACCTGATTTTCGGCGCGGTGGACAACCCCGGCAAAGGTGGGCCATTTCTGTTTTACCACGGGATGGGCGCGACGCCCTGCTCGGACGTGCCGGGGAGCCGCTTTTCCACGCTGCCAATAACACCCAGGTCCGTGGGATTAGGGCGAAGCCCCCCAAGGTCCCCCTCGATCCCACACGACAGAGCCCCTGCAGGTATTCCCCCTGCGGGGGCTTTTCTTTGCGTGAGCGATGCGGCCGGAGCGCCGTGGATGCGCCTATTCAAAGAGGCCAGTGGGCAAGTAGCCCCGCCCCAAGCGCCGCGCTCCACGGGCTCCATACGCGATCCGGCTGCGCCAAGGGCGTCCCGCAGGCACCAAATTCGCTTATTTAGCCATTCCGCCAAATAACCATTGATGGGGTAAGTTATTGTTATGGAAGTGAATTCTGGCGCGCCCGAAGAGATTCGAACTCCTGACCCCCAGATTCGTAGTCTGGTGCTCTATCCAGCTGAGCTACGGGCGCGTTTTTCGTCAGGCATCATCGGGCTTCAGGGCCCGATACGTCCGGCAAAGTTCGGACGGCCGCGAAAGAGCGCTTTAGCTACCCGCTCCGGCCCCGCTTGGCAAGGTCCCGGAACGCGGGATCCGGCTGTCCATTTGTGGCGGTGGATCGGCTGGGCCTGACGGCAAAAGTCACATTCCCTGAGGTGCTTAAGCCCGCGCCCGCTCGTTGCGGACGGTCTGCAGTTCCACCGGGCGGTCGGGAATCGAGACCCGGAAGGTGGCGCCGATGGTGCCTTCGACCAGGTGGATGTCGCCGTCATGGGCGCGAACCAGTTCGGCGGCGATGGCCAGACCCAGCCCGCTGCCGCCGGGGCGGCCCGAGGTCTGGAACGCCTCGAACAAATGCTCGCGCGCTTTTGCCGGCACGCCCGGTCCGGTGTCGGACACCTCGATGATCGCGACCGTGCCTTCGCGGCGGCCGGTGATGCGGATCTGCAGCGGCGACCCCTCCCCCTTGGGACGGCTTTCGAGCGCCTGCACCGCGTTGCGCACCAGGTTCAGCAGCACGCGGAACAGTTGGTCCGGATCGGCGTCGATCGCGAGTCCGCGCTCGATCGCGCTGATCCAGGTGATCGAGTCGTCGGCGGCGAGGCCGGCGGATTCGCGCACTTCGACCACGACAGGCTCGACCAGCATCATGCGGCGGTCGGGCTCGGCCTCCTGCGCGCGGCCGTAGGAGAGGGTCGACTGGCAGAAATCGATGGCGCGCTCGAGCGAGCGCATCAGTTTCGGTGCAAACCGCTGCACCCGCGGATCCGGCACGCTGGCGAGCTGGTCCGACAGCAATTGCGACGACGCCAGCAGATTGCGCAGATCGTGGTTGATCTTCGAGACGGCGAGCCCGAGCGCGGCGAGCCGGCTTTTTTGTGAGAGCATCGAGACGAGGTCGCGCTGCATGTCGGACAGTTCGCGCTCCGCCACGCCGATCTCGTCGCCGCGCTGGCTCGGCACGATGATGCGCGCCGCGCTCTCCGGGTTTTCGTGAAAGCCGACCAGGTTGGCGGTCAGCCGCCGCATCGGCCGCACGAACAGGTAATGCAGCGCCAGATAGACCAGCCCCGCGGTGAGCACTCCGATCAGGAGCGCGACCAGCAGCAGGTTTCGGGAAAACCGGTACATCGCCTGCCGCAGCGGCTTTTCGTCGATCACGACCTCGATGAAATGCGCGCCCCCGGGGGCAGGCCCCACCACGCGGATGGTTTCGGTGCCCCTCTCCAGCATGGTCTCGAACGATTCGACGATGGCCGACCACACCGTCAGGGAGCGCATGTCGATGTCATGGTCGACCTTGGCCGGCGGGTCGGCGCTGGCCAGCAGCCGGCGCTGATGCCCCATCTTGATCGCCACCGCACGCGCACCGACGCTGTTCAGGATCTGGCGCGCCAGCGCATCCGGCACCATGCCGAGCGGCGCGGCATCCAGCACCAGAACGGCGGTATTGGCCGCCGCGAGTCGGTCGTTCAGCCGGTTCATCCAGAAGTTCGCGATCGCAGGCACGTAGATCATCAGGCCGGCGATCATCACCAGCGGAATGGTGAGCAGCAGCAGCTTGCCGGACAGCCCGAGGCGCCGCGGCGCTTGAGGCCGCGGCGCTTGAGGAGTCGGCTGCTCGTCGGTCGCTGACACGAATATCCGCCTTGATGTCTCTGTGCTCGGAGCCCTGCCGGACGCAAAACCGGCGCTGGCCCTTACGCTGATTCCGAGGATGCGTTTCGGCTCCTGGCCGGTCAAATTACCGATCGCTAATGTCGGTCGGTTCCATTGGCCGAGGCGTCGCCTGCCCGTTGGTAAAAACCCCACAAAAACAGATATATTGGCCCCAATTGCGTCGTTTCAAAGAACTGACGTTGCGACAACCCCTGACATTGACGAAAACAGGTCGCTCCAGTATAAGCCGCGCCAATTGTCCGCGATGGCCCGGCACTACCCGGGGGCGGCTCATTTGGGGCCGTAAATGGCCCGTTTGGGCCGGCCCGCATCATCGGACGCATCTCAATTTAACAGGCAAATTGCCCGGTCAGCGGAGAACTACCCGTGAAGCGGACTTATCAACCCAGCAAACTGGTGCGCAAGCGCCGTCACGGCTTCCGCGCTCGTCTCGCCACGACCGGCGGCCGCAAGGTCCTCGCCGCACGCCGCGCGCGCGGCCGCAAGCGTCTGAGCGCCTGAGCCGGATCCTTCCGGAGATTTTCACTATGGATCGGCTGAGGCAGCGGGCGGACTTTCTCGCCGTTGCCAATGGCGCGCGGGCCAACAGCCATGCCTTCATCGTGCAGGGCCGCCTGCGCCACGACGATGGGCCGGTCCGGGTCGGGTTCACCGTCACCAAGAAAAACGGCAGCGCTACCGAGCGCAATCGCATCCGGCGCAGGCTTCGCGAACTGGTGAAGCGGCTGGACGTCATATCGATGCGACCGCACCATGATTATGTGCTAGTCGGCCGCAGGGCCGCGCTCACCCGCGATTTCGCGACCATGCTCGAAGACCTCCGTTCGGCGCTGGATCGGCTCGACCGGCAGGCGGGCAAACCAAAGAATTGAATGGCGAGACCCCAAAACGATGACTGACAATCGCAACACCATTCTCGCCGTCATTCTATCCGGCCTCGTGCTGATCGCCTGGCAGTATTTCTACAACGTGCCGCAGATGGAGCGGCAGCGCGCGCAGACCCAGGCCCAGACCGAACTCGCCAAGTCCTCGACACCGGGCTCGACCACCCCGGGCTCGACCACCCCGCAACCCGGCGCGGCGACCCCATCACCCGCCACGCCGGGCCAGCCGGCCGCGGCCGCGCCCGTCGTGAGCCGCGATGCAGCGATCTCTGCGACGTCCCGCATCAAGATCGAAACCCCGCGCGTGACCGGCAGCATATCGCTGAGAGGCGCACGGATCGACGACCTGTCGCTGGTGCAATATCGCGACACGGTCGATCCGAACTCGCCCGCCATCGTGCTGTTCTCGCCGTCGAACACGGCGCATCCCTATTATGCCGAGTTCGGCTGGGTGCCGGCGAGCGGCTCGACCGGGCGCATTCCCGACCAGAACACGGTATGGCAGCAGGAAGGTTCCGGCACGCTGTCGCCCAGCAACCCGGTAACGCTGAAATACGACAATGGCGAAGGCCTCACCTTCCGCCGCACCATTGCGGTCGACGACCGCTATCTCTTCACCATCAAGGACGATGTCACCAATGTCGGCTCGGCACCGGTGACGCTGTATCCGTTCGCGCTGATCTCGCGCCACGGCAAGCCGGAGGTCTCGGGCTACTATATCCTGCATGAGGGCCTGATCGGCTATCTCGGAGAGCAGGGCCTGCAGGAATACGCCTACACCAAGATCGACGAGGCCAAGTCGGTCGCCTTCAATGTCACCAATGGCTGGCTCGGCATCACGGACAAGTATTGGGCCTCGGCGCTGCTGCCCGACACCACCGCCAAGCTGCAGGCGCGCTTCTCCTCCAACCTCGCCAACAACAAGCGCAGCTACCAGACGGACTACCTGCTCGACCCGCAGACGATCCCGATCGGCGGTACCGGCAGCGCCAATGCGCGGCTGTTCGCCGGCGCCAAGGAAGCCGGCGTCGTCGGCATCAACTTTCCGTTCGCGGGCCACGGCGGCTACAACAAGCAGCTCGAGCTCAACCGGTTCGATCTGTTGATCGACTGGGGCTGGTTCCACTTCATCACCAAGCCGATGTTCCTGGCGCTCGACTATTTCTACCACCTGGTCGGCAATTTCGGCGTCTCGATCCTGCTGGTGACGGTGCTGGTGAAGCTGCTGTTCTTCCCGCTCGCCAACAAGTCCTACGAGTCGATGGCGAAGATGAAATCGGTGCAGCCGCAGCTGGCCGCGCTGAAGGAGCGCTATCCGGACGATCGCCAGAAGCAGCAGCAGGAGATGATGGAGATCTACCGCAAGGAGAAGATCAACCCGATCGCGGGCTGTCTTCCCATTGCACTGCAGATCCCGGTGTTCTTCTCGCTCTACAAGGTGCTGTTCATCACCATCGAAATGCGCCACGCGCCTTTCTACGGCTGGATCAAGGACCTTTCGGCGCACGACCCGACCAACCTGTTCAATCTTTTCGGCCTGCTGCCCTTCGATCCGACGCACATACCGGTGATCGGATTCTACCTCGCGCTCGGCGTCTGGCCGATCATCATGGGCATCACGATGTGGTTCCAGATGAAGCTGAACCCGACGCCGCCGGATCCGACCCAG
>DAIMKE010000065.1:0-803 GCA_036721875.1 Bradyrhizobium sp.
TTGCCGGGAAACACCGCGCCTACGAAAGCTTCGATGTCCCGAAGGGAACGCTGCGGGGCTCCCCGCCCATTCCCAGCGACGATCTGACCACGCTCAGGGTTTCGTTCTATCTGGTTGCGAACAAGCAGCTCGGCAACGATGTGGCCGGTGCATTGGCGGAGGCGTTGATGAAGGCGCGCAGGGATCTGCTCGGCGAATTGCCGATGCTGGCGCAGATAACCGCGCCGAGCACCGATTCGGATGCATTTATACCGGTCCATCCCGGTGCGGCCGCCTTCTACAACGGCACGCAGGAGAGCTTCCTCGACAGATGGGGAAACGCCATCTTTCTGGCCCCGATGATCTTTGGTGGACTGGTTTCCGTGGCGGCGGCGGCGTGGAAGTTTCTTCGCGAAGGCGAACCCGGAAAGAGCGAGCAGGCGCTGGATCTACTCTATGCCCTCGGTCACCGCATCAGATCGGCCGAGGGCGAAACCGAGCTTTCCGAGATCGAGCGCGATATCGACAAGGTCCTTCAGATGCAGCGCGTGAAAGCAGCCGCCGGGGATGAAAACGCGCTTGATGTCACAACCCTGAACGTGGCCGCGCACCGCCTCCAGAGCCTCGTCCATGATCGACGGACGCTGCTCGCCGCGCGCACCGGCGAGCGGCCGCTCGATCAGGCGCAGCCGTCCCGACCGACCCACGCCATTACGTCGATCTCGGACCTTTGATCCTGATCAAAGGTGCAACGCCGTTTTGGCCGTTGGCTTCCCCAATTGGGTAGTTGTGGAGACATGACCATGCTGCGTTGCGGGAAATTT
>DAIMKE010000065.1:813-12652 GCA_036721875.1 Bradyrhizobium sp.
CGGCGGCGCAGACGGCCGATGCCAAGCCGCCGCCGCCTGAGCAAGCCTTGTTGAAACCCGAGCAACTCGATGCGCTGGTCGCGCCGATCGCGCTTTACCCCGATGAGTTGCTCGCCAACGTGCTGGCGGCTTCGACCTACCCGCTGGAGGTCGTGCAGGCCGACCGCTGGGCGAAGGCGAACAAGAATGTGAAAGGCGACGCGCTCAAGGCGGCAGTCGAAAAGCAGGCATGGGACGACAGCGTCAAGGCGCTGGCCGCCACACCCGATGTCCTCGCGATGATGAGCGACAAGGTCGACTGGACCAAGAATCTCGGCGATGCCGTGCTGGCGCAGCAGGCCGACGTGATGGACGCGATCCAGCGGCTGCGGGCCAAGGCGCATGCGCTCAACAAACTCGTCACCAACAAGCAGCAGAAGGTCAGCGTTCAGCGCCAGGAGAACAGGGAAGTGATCGTCATCGAGCAGGCACAGCCCGATACGGTCTACGTTCCCTACTACGTTCCCGCGACGGTCTATGGCGCCTGGCCCTATGCGGAATATCCGCCGTATTACTTCGGCTATCCATCCTACATCGGAGCCGGCGTGATTGCGGCAGGTCTGGCATTTGGTACTGCGTGGGCGATCGGTCGCTGGGGCAATTACTGGGGCGGCGGCGCCAACTGGGGCAGCCGCAACCTCTATGTCAATCACTACAACAGGACGACCAACATCGGAAACAACTGGCAGCACAATCCGGCGCACCGCCAGGGGGTCCGCTATAACAACGCCAACGTCGCGCAGAAATTCGGCAACAACAACCTGCGGGCCGGCGCCGCCGATCGGATGGACTACCGCGGCCGCGATGGCCAGAAGGTGCTCGACGCCGGAAAGGATCGCGCCGGTGCAGGTGATCGTGCAGGCGATCGGCCGGGGGCAGGTGACCGCGCGGCCGGAGATCGTGCCAAAGGCGGCGACCGCGCAGGCGCGGGTGATCGGGCCAAGGCTGGTGACCGTGCCAAGGCCGGCGATGGTGCCAGGGGAGGCGATCGCGCCAAAGGCGGTGACCGTGCGAGCACAGCCGAACGCAGCCGCGCCGCCGGCGCCGGCGCCGGCAACAGAGGTGGGCGCGACACCGCGATCAGGAATGTATCGTCGGGGAGGGCGGCCAATATCCAGTCTGCGCGTGGCCGGGAAAGTTTCGCCAGTGCGGGCGTATCGCGTGCCAGCGTGGGTGGCGGTGGATACCGCGGCGGTGGTGGCGGCGCAGCGTTTTCCGGCGGCGGCCGCGGAGGCGGAGGGTTTGGCGGTGGCGGCCGTGGCGGTGGCGGCGGCGGCGGACGACGCTCCGATATCGCGCTGAAGCACGACGTCGTGCTGCTCGGTCAGCTCGACAACGGCCTCGGCTACTACCGCTTCGCCTATCTCGGCAGCGACAAGGCCTATGTCGGGGTGATGGCGCAGGAAGTGCAGGCGGTCATGCCCAACGCGGTGACGCGGGGCGGCGACGGTTATCTCCGGGTCCACTACGACAGGATCGGGCTCAAGTTCCTCACCTACAAGGATTGGCTCGCTGCCGGCGCGCAGATCCCCACGCGCGCGAGGATGTGACGATGACGAAGCTCCGGTTGGAACAGACCTGTCGCAGGCACGCTACCGCTCTCGTTACAGCAGCCGCGCTATTGCTGGGGATGTCGTCCGTTCACGCTCAGGAAGCATTCAAGACCCCGGAGGAGGCCGCCACGGCGCTCGCCGCAGCCGTCAAATCGGGGGGCACGAAAGACATGTTCAGGGTGCTTGGCCGGGATGGCGTGGACATCATGTTCTCCGGCGACGACGTGGCGGACCGCGAAGCCCGCGAACGGTTCGTGGGAGCGTATGACAGCAAGCACAATGTGAAAGTCGATGGCGACAAGGCCACACTGGTGGTGGGGACCGACGACTTCCCGCTGCCGATTCCGCTGGTCCGTCAGGGCACCGGCAACTGGAAGTTCGATACCGCCGCCGGCCGTCTCGAGGTCCTGTACCGCCGCATCGGGCGCAACGAACTGGATGCGATTCAGACCAGCCTCGCCTATGTCGATGCGCAGAATGAATATGCCGAGAAAGATCGTACCGGCGCCGGACCTGGCGTCTATGCGCGGCGCTTCATCAGTTCCGCCGGCAAGAAGGACGGCCTCTATTGGCCGGCGTCGGAGGGGGATGAGAGCCCGCTTGGCGAACTCGTTGCCCAGGCCTCCGAAGAGGGATACAGGGCGGGAGCGAGACGTACGCCGTACCATGGCTACTACTACCGCATTCTGACGCGGCAAGGGCCGAACGCTCCCGGCGGAATCCTCGATTACGTCGTCAAGGACAAAATGATCGGAGGATTTGCGTTGCTCGCCTATCCGGCGGAGTACGGCAATTCAGGTGTGATGACCTTCCTCGTGAATCATTCCGGAACCGTCTACCAGAAGGATCTGGGCAACGCCACTGCGGCACAGGCGGGACTCATGACGTGGTTCAATCCCGACCAGACCTGGAAGAAGGTCGATGTCTCGCGTCGTTGACGCTTTCCGGAACGCTATGGCGATGGGCCGAAATTCGGCTGGATTGGCCGCGCTGCTCCTCTTGGTGGGAGCAGGGGTGCCGACGCCATCGCACGCACAGGCGCCGGGCTATGTCAGCATCGCATTCGCCAGGGCCGGTCTTGTTGTGGGGGCCGGTGCCGGTCGGGGTGTGCTGACTTATCGCGGCCGCGACTATCCATTCCGGGCTTCCGGCTTGAGCGTCGGCTTGTCTGCCGGCGCCTCTGCGATGCGGCTGACGGGACGCGTTTCGGGGCTGCGCGAACTGAAGGACTTTTCCGGCACCTATGACGCCGTCGGCGGCGGCGGCGCTTTGGTCGGCGGCTTTGGCGGCGTCCAAATGACCAACAAGAAGGGCGTGACCATCACACTGCAGGGCGCCGTGGCCGGCCTGGAATTCGCGGCCAACCGAAGCGGAATCAGGATATCGCTGCAGTAGGTTGGGAGGTGTCGAAGCACTCGCGAGTTTCGGTCCCTTTGGCCGATCCCGTGATTGAGTCAAGGCACTTGCCTCGCTCGCCGCGTGGCCTTATTCATTGATCTGGATCAAATGAGAATGTGCGGAACTCCGCCGTCCTCATCTCCCCGCAGGGCGCACCGGCGCGCCGCTGCATGCTTGTCCGACGATTTGCAGACGATACCTGGCACGGGTGATGACCTGCGGCTGGCTCAACATGATTGAGAGGGCGTGAGGCGTTCATGCTCGAGAAAGTGGACGAAAGTGACGCGCGGCCGGAGGGTTCGCTTAAAGCCGGGCGACGCGCGGAATTGATCGTGTTCGCGGTCATTGCCGCCTTCATCTGGCCGGTGGTCGCGGTGGGCGTGGTCGGCGGATATGGCTTCCTGATCTGGATGTCCCAGTTGATCCTGGGGCCACCCGGACCACCGGGGGCATGAGATCGCCATGGAAACCCAGGGACCCTCGCGCCGGGCACTGTTTCGCGGTCAGCTCATCTCCAAACCGATTGCGGTGATCGGCGAGACCTGTCTCGCCGAAGCCGGCATCGTCTGCCGTTCCTGCGGCGATGTGTGTCCGGAAATCGCCATTCGATTCCGGCCCAGGATCGGATTGTCCCCGCAAGCCATCGTCAATGCAGCCGCCTGCACTGGATGCGGCGAATGCGTCGGCGCGTGCCCGGGCGATGCGATCACCCTGGGCGCCGCGCGAAGTGGAGCCGCGTCATGACGGAAGAAGCGACCATCCACATTTCGAGCGCGGTGGTGTCCGTGCTGCCCGACCATCGGGACGACGTGTTGCGAAGACTTGCTGTCCAGCCCGACGTCGAAGTCCATCATGCCGATGCTTCGAAGATCGTCATCGTCATGGAAGCCGCCGAGAGCGGAATCCTCGGAAGCCGCCTCGCGGAGATCGCATGCTGGCAGGGCGTCCTGTCCGCCAACATGGTGTTCGAGCAGGTCGAACGGCTCGCCGATATCGGAGGCTAGAACATGTCACTCTCGCGACGAGAATTGTTGAAGGCGCAGGCCGCCGCCGTTGCCGCGGCGGCAGCCGGCATCCCGCTGCCTGCAAACGCGCAGCCGGTCGCAGGCGGCATCGGAACGCTGGAGATCAAGTGGTCGAAGGCCCCGTGTCGCTTCTGCGGTACCGGATGCGGGGTCATGGTCGGCGTCAAGTCCGGCAAGGTCGTCGCCACGCACGGCGACACGCTGGCCGAAGTCAATCGCGGGCTGAACTGCATCAAGGGCTATTTTCTCTCCAAGATCATGTATGGCGGCGACCGCCTGACCACGCCGCTGCTGCGCAAGAAGGGTGGTGTGTTCGCCAAGGACGGCGAACTGACGCCGGTGACGTGGGACGAAGCCTTCGACGTGATGACGGCCCGCGCCAAGGCTGTGCTGAAGGAGAAGGGGCCGACCGCGCTCGGCATGTTCGGCTCGGGACAATGGACGGTCTATGAAGGCTACGCGGCCACCAAGCTGATGCGGGCCGGCTTCCGCTCCAACAACCTCGATCCGAATGCGCGGCACTGCATGGCGTCGGCGGCGGTCGCCTTCATGCGTACGTTCGGCATGGACGAACCGATGGGCTGCTACGATGATTTCGAGGCCGCGGACGCGTTCGTGCTGTGGGGCTCGAACATGGCCGAGATGCACCCGATCCTCTGGACGCGGCTGACCGACCGGCGACTGAGCTTTCCGCATGTCAAGGTGGCGGTGCTTTCGACGTTCACGCACCGAAGCTCCGACCTCGCCGACATCCCGATCGTGTTCAAGCCGGGCACGGATCTGGCGATCCTGAACTACATCGCCAACCACATCATCACGACCGGGCGCGTCAACAAGGACTTCGTCAAGAACCACACGACCTTCGTGAAGGGCACGGTCGACATCGGCTATGGGTTGCGTGCGGATCATCCGCTTGAAGTCAAAGCCAAGGGCGCGGGGACAGCCGGCGCTACGCAGCCGATCGACTTCGACGCTTATGCAGCCTTTGTGAAAGACTACACGCTCGACAGGGTATCGGATCTCACGGGTGTCGAACGCGGCTTCCTGCAGGAACTCGCCGAGCTCTATGCCGATCCGAAGCGCAAGGTGATGTCGCTGTGGACGATGGGCTTCAATCAGCACGTTCGCGGCGTATGGGCCAATCAGTTGCTCTACAATCTCCATTTGCTGACGGGAAAGATTTCCGAGCCGGGAAATTCGCCGTTCTCGCTGACGGGGCAGCCTTCCGCCTGCGGCACGGCGCGCGAGGTCGGCACCTTCGCGCACCGCTTGCCCGCCGACATGGTCGTTACCAACCCGGAACACCGCAAGCACACCGAGGAAATCTGGCGCATTCCGCACGGCATCATTCCGGAAAAGCCCGGCTACCATGCCGTCGAACAGGACCGGATGCTTCGCGACGGCAAGCTGAACTTCTACTGGATCCAGGTGAACAACAACCTGCAGGCCGCTCCGAACAGCTCGCGCGAGACTTACCCCGGTTACCGCAATCCGGACAACTTCATCGTCGTCTCCGACGCCTATCCGACAGTCACCGCGATGGCCGCCGATCTCGTTCTTCCCGCGGCGATGTGGGTGGAAAAGGAAGGCGCCTATGGAAATGCGGAGCGCCGCACCCATGTGTGGCGGCAACTCGTCAGCGCGCCCGGCGAAGCGCGCTCCGACCTCTGGCAGATGATGGAATTTTCGAAACGCTTCACCACCGACGAGGTTTGGCCGGCGCAGATCCTGGCTGACAACCCCAACTACCGCGGCAAGACGCTCTTCGACGTACTGTTCCGCAATGGCAAAGTGGACAAGTTCGCAGCTACCGAAGTCCCCGCCGAGTACGAGAACCGCGAAGCCAAGGCTTTCGGATTCTATGTGCAGAAGGGGCTGTTCGAGGAATACGCCGAATTCGGCCGCGGCCATGGACACGATCTTGCGGCTTTCGACACCCTTCACGAGGTGCGCGGCCTGCGCTGGCCCGTCGTCGACGGCAAGGAAACCAGATGGCGCTACCGGGAAGGCCTCGATCCCTACGTCAAGCCGGGCAAGGGCGTCGACTTCTACGGTAACAAGGACGGACGCGCCAGGATCATTGCCGTCCCCTACGAACCGCCGGCCGAGTCGCCCGACAAGGAATACGACGTCTGGCTCGTCACCGGGCGTGTGCTCGAGCACTGGCACTCCGGCTCCATGACCATGCGGGTGCCGGAGCTCTACAGGGCCTTTCCCGGCGCGCGGGTCTTCATGCATGCCGAGGACGCGCGTACCAGGGGCATCAATCAGGGCGCGGAGGTCCGCGTGGTGTCGCGGCGTGGCGAAATCCGGACCCGCGTCGACACCAAGGGACGCAACCAGATGCCGCGCGGCGTCGTCTTCGTTCCCTGGTTCGACGCCAGCCAGCTCATCAACAAGGTGACGCTGGACGCAACAGATCCGATTTCCAAGCAAACGGACTTCAAGAAATGCGCGGTCAAGATCATTCCGGTCTGATGAGATTTCTGGGGCCCGTCGCCGGCGCGCTGCTCGGCGGCATGCTGGTGTTCGCCTGCGGCGCGATCTACGCCCAGACCGCGCCGCAGATCGTGCCGCGCGTCACCGGGGCCGCATCGCCGATGGGCGATGTGCCGGCGCCGCCCTTGGCGCGGCCGATCACGGATGACAAGCGGCTGATGCGGAACTACCCGGAGCAGCCGCCGATCATCCCACATGCCATCGAGAATTATCAGCTCACGCTCAAGACCAATCGTTGCCTCGACTGTCATCGCCGGCAGTTCACGGAAGGCTCGGGTGCGCCGATGATCAGCGTCACCCACTTCATGGATCGCGACGGACAGGTTCTCGCCGACGTGACGCCCCGCCGATACTTCTGCACGGCGTGCCACGTGCAGCAAAATGATGCCCAGCCGCTCGTTCCGAGCACCTTCAAGGACATGCTGCTCGTTGGCCCTGAGAAGAAGTGAGAGCGTCGATGCAGCGGCTCAAGGCACTCCTGATCTGGTTCTGGCAGATTGCCAGCCGCCCAAGCACGCATCTGAGCCTGGGGTTTCTCGCGCTCGGCGGCTTCGTTTGCGGCGTGCTGTTCTGGGGCGCCTTCAACACCGCGCTGGAGGTCACCAACACCGAGAAGTTCTGCACCTCATGTCATGAAATGCGCGCCAACGTGTTCGAGGAATTACAGCGCACCCCGCACTTCTCGAACCGCTCGGGCGTCCGCGCGACCTGCCCCGACTGCCACGTTCCGCACGACTGGACCGACAAGATCGCCCGCAAGATGCAGGCTTCGAAGGAGGTCTGGGGCAAGATCTTCGGCGTGATCGATACCAGGCAGAAGTTCCAGAATCATCGGCTCGAACTCGCCAAGCACGAATGGGCGAGGCTGAAGGCCAACGATTCGCTGGAGTGCCGCAACTGTCATTCCGCTGCGGCGATGGACTTCACCAAGCAGACGCGGCGCGCGGCCGACATCCATGCCAAGTTTCTCGTGACCAAGGAAAAGACCTGCATCGACTGCCACAAGGGCATTGCCCACGAACTGCCTGACATGACCGGCATCGAACCGGGCTGGCGGGCGCCGCCCGAGTTGAGGGATCGTCAGACCTTCCACGACGATCCCCGCGGCGAACTCAGGCGATACTTGGCTGCGACCGGAGCCGAATCGTCCGAGGGCGCCAGGCAGTAACGCGCGAAGCAGCCATCGAACGGTTCAGGTGTTGACGCAGCCGGCTACCCGATCGCGTTCTTGATGACGGCCAGCAATTCCTGAAACGGTTCGACACAGGCCGGATCCGACGGCGCTTGCCGCATCACGTCGTACATCTTCGGCACCAGTTGCACCGCCTGATCGAGTTCGCCGTCGCGGCCGGGCTGATAGCCGCCCATCAGGCGAAGATCGCGTGTGTCCTCGAAGCGGGCGATCATGGCGCGCAGCTTGCGGACCAGGTTCTGCTCCTCCGCGGACCAGACGTGTTGCGCAAGGCGTGACACCGAGGACAACACGTTGATGGCGGGATAGCGCCCCTGATCCGCTACCTCGCGATCGAGTACGATATGGCCGTCGAGGGTGCCGCGCACCGTGTCTGCCACCGGCTCGTTGTGGTCGTCACCATCGACGAGCACGGCATAAATCCCGGTGATCGATCCCTGTCCGTCGGTTCCAGGGCCGGACCGCTCGAGCAGGCGCGGAAGTTCGCTGAAGACGCTCGGCGCGTAGCCGCGGGCAATCGCGGGCTCGCCGGTGGCCAGCGCAACCTCGCGCGCGGCATGGGCAAACCGCGTGACGGAGTCGACGATCAGCAGCACGGATTCGCCCCGGTCGCGGAAGTATTCGGCGATCGTCGTGGCGGTCTTTGCCGCCAGCCGCCGCATCATCGGGCTCTCGTCGCTGGTGGAGACCACCGTGACCGCACGCGACTTGTGGTGAACCAGGGTTTCTTCCAGAAATTCGCGTACCTCGCGGCCGCGCTCGCCGACCAGTGCGGTCACGACCGTATCGAAGCCGGAGCTTTGCGCCAGCATCGCGAGCAGGGTGGTCTTGCCGACGCCCGAGCCCGCGAAAACGCCGATCCGCTGGCCGAGGCACAGCGGCGAGAACAGGTCGACCACGCGCACGCCGGTCCGCAAGGGTGTGCGCACGCGCGTGCGGTTCATCGCCGGTGGCGGACTGGCGTCTGTCGACATGACCCGTTCGCCGACGGGCAAGTCGCCGGCGCCGTCGAGCGGCTCGCCCAGTGCGTTGACGACCCGGCCTTTCCAGCCGGGATGGGGCGAGAGCGCCTTTGGCGGCAGGCGGTATGCAACCAGTCCGAGGCCGGCTGCGATGTGTGAATCGAATGGCTTGGCGGTGACGCCGTCACCGTCGATGCGAACCACTTCGCCTAACTGGACCTGATTGTCTATCTCTAGCCCGATCAATTCGCCCAGCCTTACGTGGCGCGACAGGCCGGATATGCGATAATGCGTCGGGGCAACCGCCGAAACGACGCCGCCGACCCGCACCGTCGGCACATCCTTGCGCAGCGACGCGAGCGTGGATTCGAGTTGTTCCAGCGCGTTCATCGCGGTCTTGGGTTCTGTCGTCAACGGCTACGTCTTCGACGGTTCGCCAAGCGAACGAATGGCGTTCTGCATCGTACCCTCGGAGCCTTCGATCAGCGAGCTGACGCTCTGGAACGCGCGGGTCGCGTTCATCATCTGCGTCAGTTCCAACAGCGGATCGACGTTCGATCCCTCGACATAACCCTGCTGGAAGCCGGCGTAGACGAAATCAATGACGGCCGTTGCGGCTTGGTCCGGAATGACGCCCGAATTGCCGAAACGCTCCAGCCTGGCGTCGGGAGGAATAGTGTACAGGCCAAGCACCCCGACCTGGTTGATCCCCTGTGAAATGGTGCCGTTGCGACCGATCGTCAGCGGGCCGGCATCGGGGTCGACCATGATCGGCGCGCCGCCGGCATCGAGCACCGGGTGTCCGTTGACGGTTTGCAGCTCGCCCGTGTTGCTGATCTGCATGCGGCCGTCCCGCGTGTAGACCGTGCCGACAGGACCGGCAAAAGCCATCCACGTATCGCCGGCGGCAACGGCGACGTCGAGCGTATTTCCCGTCGTGTTGCCGACGACGGCCACATCGAGATTGTTTCCCGTTTGCGTTATACCGCCGGGCTTCCGCGAGATGAAGTTTTCCCCGGGCGAGGCGAAGGCAACGGGCTGGGTCGCGGCGCGCGACAGCGCCGTTTCAAACTTGACCGCATCGGCACGGAACGCGGCCGTTTTCATGTTGGCCATGTTGTTGGCGATGGTCTCAAGCCGCTTTTCGAGCGAGACCTGGGCGGAGAGGCTGACATAGAGCGCCGATTGCATAGGTATTATCTTCCGAGTTTGAGGCCTTGCAGGATTGCCAGGGTAGTGGCGCTGATCCCTGCCTCGATGGGTTGACCGACGAGGACGGCAGGGGACGACGTCGCCTGTCGGTCGTCGGTCTCCCACATGACGGAGAAGCGCTGCAGGAACCTCCGCAGCTTCTCCGGAGCACGGAAATCCGCGAAGTCGATCCTGTCCGCCAGCATCGCCGCCTGCTTGTCGACGTCGGCCATTGCCGTGAGCGGTGAAATGCCGAGCGCGGTCTGGACGACCTTCAGGAGCGCCTTGTCGGCGAGAATGTCATAGGCGTTCCTGATGCCGGGCGCCTTGCGCTCGAAATAGAGGGCCAGCCGGACGCCTTCATCGTGTTGGCCTGCATCCTCTTCGAGGGCCTGGTGCAGGTACCTTGCGACGGTGCCTGAGGTTGCCGATGCCGTCTGGGTCGCATACTCGCCGAGGCTGGCAAAGTCGAAGGCCGCGGCGAATTCCCGATAGCGCGCATCGACGAGCCGGTTGGCGAGGGCCGCAGATATCGAGATGCCTTCGGTCAGGACCTTGCGCAGCAAGGCGTTCGCGTAGGTCATGTCGGCGAGCCCATACGCCTTCATAGCATACGAAAACAGCCGGTCATCCTTCACGAACTCGTCGGCCGACTTCACCTCGCCGATATGCGCGAGATAGTACGACGTGTCGCGCGATACGTCCGGCCTGCGCGCGACCTGCTCCAGCGAACGGACGAGGTTTCTGGAGATATGTTGATAGCCTGCAATTGTCGATGCCATCGGAGAGACCGCTTACCGGGCGGAGCACGATGCGAAGCCCGTCGTGAAAGTCGGCCGTCAAGCTGGTGCGAGGCTGTCGTGATGAGGCCGATGTCAGCTTCGTGCAAGTCTCGTTGCCTACTGATTCGTATCCTTGGGCAGGAGCGGGGCGCTTTGAGTATTCTCTTCGGTGTCATCATCACGGTCGCCAGTCTACTGGGTGGCTTCATGGCGCTGGGCGGGCATCTCAGCGTGATCTGGCAGCCGTGGGAGTTCGTCATCATCGCCGGCATGGCGCTCGGGATCTACATTATCGCAAATCCCTGGAAGGTCGTCGTCGATACCGGTTTCGCGACGGTGCAGGCGGTCACTGCTGCCGTTCCGAAGCAGCGTCACTACCTGGATCTGCTCGGCCTCCTCCACGCCCTGATGCGGGAGGTTCGGAACAAGGGTCGCAATGAAGTGGAAGTGCATATCGACGACCCGTCATCGTCGGAGATCTTCAAGGCGTTCCCGACCGTGCTGGCCAACAAGGCCCTGACGCATTTCGTTTGCGACTACTTCCGCCTGATCGTCATGGGAAGTGCGCGGCCGCACGAAATCGAGGCGCTGATGGACGAGGAGATCGACACGCTCGTTCGCAGCAAGCTCAAGCCGTACAGTTCCCTGATGACGGTGGCGGAAGGTCTTCCTGCACTTGGAATCGTCGCGGCTGTCCTCGGCGTGATCAAGGCGATGGGCGCGATCGATCAGTCTCCCAAGCTGCTCGGCGGCCTGATCGGGGCGGCGCTGGTCGGGACATTCGCAGGCATCTTCCTGTCCTACGGTCTCGTGGCGCCCCTGGCCCAGAAGATCAAACTGGTGCGCGAGGCGCGCTGTCGCCTGTACATCATCGTCAAGCAGACGCTGCTTGCCTTCATGAATGGCGCGCTGCCGCAGATCGCGATCGAGCACGGTCGCAAGATGATCGGTCCGGGCGAGCGACCGTCGATCGACGTTGTCGAGAACGAAACAATTGCCGGCGCAGCGGCGAAGAACGCGGGTGCCGAACAGGCAGCGAAAGCGGGAGCGAGGGCCTAGTGTCGGAAATCAAGCCGGGGGCGTCGGAACAGGCATCGGATCAGCTGCTCGGGGCGGCTGGCATCTCCATCGAACGCATGCCGATGCTGCATGTGATCTTCGACCAGATGACCAATCTGTGCTCGGAAAGCCTTCGTTC